>NZ_BAAHWV010000004.1:0-164290 GCF_054601255.1 Viscerimonas tarda
AGCGGAAGCAGGCATAGCCAAAAAGCAGCAAAACCAGCGCCATCCAATGCTTGGATTCAAGGTCGCCAATCATCACTTTCTGTGCATGTTCCGAGCCGTCAATGTCGGTAGGCTTCGCCCGCAGCTCGGGCCGCGAGGTCAGTTCGGTAATATTTTGCGCCGCCACCTCGGAGGGGAGCGCATTCTCGGGCGGCTGTGCGAGGAATTCCTGCGCCTCAACCGTCAAACAGGCAAAAACTGCCAGTAATAGAAAAAGTTTCTTCATGTTAAGTGAGTTTTAATTAGTCTGAACTGTGATTTTAGTATGATTTTTATGATTTATATGATTTATATGATTCATCATCCCCGTTGTCATTGCACGACGCATTGTAGGGGCGTATCGAATACGCCCGATGCACGCACCGGCGCAATGCGCAAATGTTATATTATTGTATTGATTGGGATTGTCGTGTGCTGGGCGTATGCCATACGCCCCTACGGATGCAACCGATGAATGGCGCCCCGCAATGACAGAAAATGGACGAATTATAAATTTATTTGCGAAAATCCGCGCAATCCGCGAAATTAGCGTTCCACATGCGCCATATTTGTTAAAATACGCGCACGAAAACGCGCCTCCGATAAAAATCGGCGGTAACATATTTTCAGAAAATAAATCAGGTTGTTTGCGTGAAAAGAAAAAATTTATTATCTTACGCGCGAGGGTATGGGTCTCTCTCTCTCTCTCTCTCTCTCTCTCTCTAATAAAATAGCTGTAACTGCCAAATAATCAGGAGAAAATCTGGTGTTAAAAAATACATAATTGTTAGTGAAATCAGCCATTAAAATCCGGTTATAAACCTGTGCCAAGTTACAAAAAAATTGCCCTGCCTTGAGTAAAAATCCGCCAGCCTAATAGCGAAAGCATTCAAAGCAGTCGTCAAATGTAATG
The DNA here is from genome assembly GCF_054601255.1 of Viscerimonas tarda. Classification (NCBI taxonomy): domain Bacteria; kingdom Pseudomonadati; phylum Bacteroidota; class Bacteroidia; order Bacteroidales; family Dysgonomonadaceae; genus Viscerimonas; species Viscerimonas tarda. The sequence continues at coordinate 932 of NZ_BAAHWV010000004.1, forward strand.
TGTTTTTATTACATAACAAGTGATTTTGTGAAAAAAAGTTGAAAATGCGATTGAAAAGGTAGGAATGTATAATTGTTGGTAAGAATTCACAGCTCAGCCCTGTGCGCAATCATCCTCACCCCCGGCCCCTCTCCATCTTGGAGAGGGGAGGGAGCGCTTTTCCGTGATTTTGTATTTAGTCCCGCATGGGACAGCGCTTTATTAACCGTATGCTTCAGCTTACGGCCTGACGGACAGCACGGTATCCTAAGCCCCGCATGGGGCGACACTTGATAGCGTGTCCAAGTGTCGTCCCTGCAGGACTAAGCTGCTTTGCGAAAATCTGCGTAATCTGCGTAATTTGCGTTCTCTGTGTGTCGGGCGAGCGAACCACGCCCCTGCGAATGGGCGCATACACACCTCAATTTTTAACGCGCTTTTTGCCGGAATGGGAAACGTATCCATATAGTCGGACTTTTTTACATGCAGCCTTATTAAACTATTTTTTTCCTTTGCTGCTGAAATTTAATATCATGTGTTATGACAAAAATGAACTATAATCTTTTATTAAGTCTTGTCTGTGTAGCATTCCTTTTTATTCAGTGTGATGATAATACGGAAAGAAACGCCTATTTTGAAAGACCCGAATGGCTGGAACCTCCCATATATGACGTGTTGGAGAAAGAAGGTCGCTTCGGACTTTACCTGCAATGTGTGGACAAGACCGAGTATGCGAATGTGCTGAAAGGCGCAGGTCTTTATACGGTTTTTGCGCCCAACGACGAGGCTTTTAGCTTGTGGATGCAGGAAAAATCGTATGCTTCCGTAGCCGATATTCCCGATGAGGAGGCCAAAGAAATTGTTGCCTATTCCATCGTTTACAGCCGATGGACTGCCGACCGGCTGGCCTACCGGTTTACGAACAACCAGTACGAACTCGGCGCATTCAAGCGGAAGACGGCTTATTATACGCTTCCCTATCAAGACCCCGAATTCGACAACAACTGGGTAGTGGACGAAACAAACCGAAGCTCGCTTTCTTATTCGGTAAACGATTATCAGCTGAATCTGACGCTTCAAAACTACAAATACCTGCCCATTTATACCGAAGAATATTTTAAGTCGTTCCCCACACCGCTGACAACAGCCGATTACAATACCTTTTATCCCCATGCTGTTTATAGCGGCAAAAATGTGCAGGATGGGACTATTCTCTCGGAAGATATGTATGCCGAGAACGGTATTATCCACGAGGTTTCCCGCGTGAACGAACCGCAGGAAAATATGGAAATTCTGCTGAAAGCGCCCCAATATTCGGCCTACAATTCGCTGCTGAATTACAAATCGGTTTTGGGAGAATACGTGTTCAAAAACTATTTGGACGTTGCCGAGCTATCGCCCAAATTGCTCGAAACGTATCAAAAAATGCTTCCTCATGCAGGCATTACCAAATTATACCTCAAAAGATTCCCCTCCGATATGGGACTATCGCCGGTGATGGAGAATATTTTTTCGGAAACGGGTGCAAACGATACCGAAAAATCGGGTAATACCCTGCTGGTTCCCGATAATAATGTGTTAATTAATTATATTAACACGCGCTTGTTGAAATATTACGGCAAAATAAGCGCCCTGCCTCAGGGAGTGCTTTATACCCTGATTAATACCCACATGGTGAAGGGCTTGATATGGCCAACCGTGTATGAAGAATCGTTCAACAGCGCCGGCGAATACCTCAATGGCGAAGGGCTTACCGGCAAAAAATTTAACGAAGCGGGCATATTGGACAAGCAACTGGCAAGCAACGGCTTCATCTACCGGATTAACCATGTAATAAAAAGCCGCTATTTTGAAACGGTATATTCCGAAATTTACCTCAATCCCGGGCGGATTCTGCTGAATCTGGCATACACCGAAACCTTGCGCGAAGAGCTGATGAAAAGCCCCTTGAACGGCTATGCCTCCGAACGGTGGACATTGCTGAATTTTTCAGACGGTTTGCTTCGGCAAGACGGCTTTGGCTACGATGATTTGAACAGAGCATTTACGCACTCCGAAAGTGGAGATGTAGGCAATGTAAATACCCGTTTGCAGCGCCTGATTAATACGCACATCTTCCCCGGACTGAAAAACGACGAGGTTGATTCGGAAATAACCGGTTTTTCTGCATCCCCTTTCACCGGAACAACCAACTACAACGGCTGGGGCTACCTGGTGAACTACAATGGCGAAATGATACGCTACAAGGATAATAAATTGCAGGCCGCAGGCAACATCGAAGACGGCACGTTTGTTACCGTTACAAAAGAAGAAGACGAATTCAACAACGGGTATGTATTCAATACCGATGGTTTGTTGCAATATTCGCCCCGCAACACCAAATCGGGCGCCGACAAGTACAAGGATTTACCCCTGTGGCAATACCTGGTGCGTGCAAGAACAGAAAATCCCAACGTGTCGGATTTTGTGAATTATGTAGAAAAATGCCTGAAAAAAATAGATTCGGACGAACTGGACGGGGTTAAGAGCGAACTCTTCTACACGGCGCTGATGCCTGCCAACTCGGCTATGGCCAATGCCCGAAGCACCGGTCATCTGCCTGCACTCGACAGGGTATCGGGCGATTATCCCGACGACTTGGCGAAGGCAACCATGTTTATCAATGCCCATTTTTTGCAGGGAACCGTATTTGCCGACGATGGACTGGAGTACCTCTATCCGGTGAATCCGATGTCGGTTAACGAAGCCTTGTCTTCTACTCTGCTGAAAATTACGAATGACAAGCTGAATTTAGTGAACAAGAGTACAGTAGTGAGAATCTCCAAATACAAGAGCGGCAGCATCTGGGTGTTGCGCTTCGAACCGCAAGATATTCGACAGGGAAATCTGGTCTTGGTGGATGGAACGGTTGGTAGCGGAGCGGTAGATTACATCAACGGTGTAAACCGTGGAAAAGTAAATGCAGCCGCTACGGACAATTTCCGCAGCAACCGCATTGCCGGTAAAGCCGTATTGCACGAAATAAGCAACTTTATCCGCTTCACAGTTGTGGAATGATAAATAACAAAAAACAGTAACACATAAATAGATACGACATGAAACGATATGTAAAAATGATATGCTTGTTGTTCGGTTTCTTGCTCTGTTCTTCTGCAACCGTGTTTGCACAGGAAAAGATTCTGGTTCGCGGAAAGGTGATTTCGGCGCAGGATAAAGAAGAACTTATAGGGGTTTCTATTGTAGAAATGAACAGGGAAAACCGCGTAACGGCAAGCGCCGTAACAAATCTTGACGGGAATTTCAGTATCAACATTTCCGACACGAAAAACAAACTGGTATTTACCTACATCGGCTTCAAGGTAAAAGAAATAGTTATCGGCGATAACAGAGATATCAAGGTGAGTATGTACGAAGATACGAAATTACTTGATGAGATAGTGGTAACCAGCGCCAACCGGCAAATAGGCAACATGCCCATATTGGAGAGGGATATTTCGATGGCTGTGGGACGGCTGAGCGCCGAAGATATTGCCGACTTGCATGTTACATCGGTCGATGAAGCCCTTCAGGGAAGGATTTCCGGCGTGGACATTGTGGCCAATGCAGGCGACCCGGGCAGCGGGATGTCTATCCGCATCCGCGGTACAACCTCGCTCACCGGAGACGATAACCCGCTTATCGTAGTGGACGGTATTCCGCTCGAAACGGAAATAGGCGCCGGTTTCGATTTCAGTACGGCATCGGAAGAAGATTTCTCCCAGTTGCTGAACATCGCCCCATCCGATATAAAAGAAATTGTGGTACTGAAAGATGCTGCCGCCAATGCCATCTGGGGTTCCAAGGCTGCGAATGGCGTACTGCAAATTACAACACAACGGGGTAGCATCTCGCCGCCCAAAGTTACCTTGCGAATTACAGGAACATACAAGCCTTTTGCACCCATGATTCCTACGCTGAACGGAGACGAATACACCACCATGGTACTCGAATCGCATCTAAATGCAGGTAGCATACTCGATCCGCTGAAATATCCACAATTTGCATACGACCCCAATAATCCCGAATATTATTACAATTATTCAGGCAATACCAACTGGGTGGACGCCGTTTCCCAGGACGGTTTTTCGCAGGAATACAACTTGTCGTTGCGAGGCGGAAGCGCCAAAACAAAATATGCCTTCTCGGCAGGATACTTGGACGATGTAGGAAATACCATCGAAACCTCTTTTCAACGCTTGAACACCCGGTTGAACCTGGACTATCAAGTGTCGGAGAAATTGCGGTTTTCGGCCGACATTGCCTATACCCATTCCGAAAAGCAGGGCAATTATGTGCCGGATAGCAACAGCGATGATGCCAATGTGCGCGGTCATGCTTACGGCAAAATGCCCAACCAAAGCATCTATTATCACGATGTATTCGGCGAATTAACACCGGCCTATTTTGTGCCGATAGATAATCCGCAAGGGACATACCCGAAGGTATATAACCCTGTGGCTATGGCAAAAGACGGTCTTAACAATATTACAAGCGAAACGATTATACCCAAACTCTCGTTGCAGTATCGTCCGAATGATATATGGCGTTATACTTTCGATGTCGGATTTCAGGCATCAACCAGCAAGCAGAAGAAATATCTTCCACAGTCGGCAACCGGATTGGTTTGGTCTGATAATCGTACCAACACGGCATCGGACAGCGATAACGAATCGTTTACCATACAAACGTTCAACAAATTGTATTACCAGCCACAATTTGCCGACGAAAATATACATCGTTTGGTGGGCTTGCTTGCCGTGGATACCTATGACAGAACCAGCTATTCCTACGCTGCCAATACCACCAACCTGGCCTCGCCTTCGTTGCAAGACCCATCCATTCCTTCGCGCATCTATCCTTCGGGGAGCATTTCGTCGGGCGCAAGCAAGCAACGCACCGTGTCGTCCGTTCTCAACCTGAATTATACCTTTTTGGACAGATATACTGTTTTTGGAAATATGAACTTGGAAGGGAACTCCCGCTTTGGCGAAAACTACCGTTTTGGTTTGTTCCCAGCTATATCGGGGCGTTACCGCATTTCGGGCGAACGCTTTTTGCGGAATGTTTCGTGGCTCAACGACTTCTCTTTCAGGGCTTCTTACGGAATGTCGGGAAAGGCGCCCAATAAAGACTATCTGTACTACAACAATTATCAAACCTATGCTTTCAACTACGCGGGTCAAAACTCCACCTATCCCGTAAAACTCGAGCTGAAAGACCTGCGTTGGGTACACAGCTATACCACCAATTTCGGATTCAACCTTGTTGCTTTCGATCACAAACTGAATATCGAGGGTGAATATTACATCCGAACTGTGGACGACCAATTCATGGATAATATTTCTATCCCTACCTCTTCGGGATTTTCATCAATGACCATGAACTACGGTACGGTGAAAAATTCGGGTTGGGAACTGAATGTCAATTACACGCCAATAAAAACCAAAGATTGGAATGTGAATCTTGCCTTCAACATAGCGCGCTCGGAAAACAAGGTAACAAAAATATCCGAATTTGTTTCGCTATACAGTGGCGTTTGGAACAAAAACGGCGACTACCTCACCCGCACGGTACTCAACCAGCCGACAGGGTCGTTTTACGGATACCTCTACGATGGCGTTTACCTGAACGAAGCGCAAACCATTGCGCGGGACGGACAGGGTCAGGTGATTCAAACCACCGACGACAAGGGTAACGTTGTGCCTGTGTATATGAATTTTGGTTACGGTTCCTCCGTTCAATACAAATTCAAACCCGGCGATGCCCGCTATAAGGATTTAAACCACGACGGTAACATCAATTACCAGGACATTGTGTGGTTGGGAGATATTAACCCCTTGTTCTTTGGCGGATTGACTCCTTCTGTCAAGTGGAAACAATTATCGCTGAATACGGTGTTCTTCTTTCGGTACGGGAACAACGTTATCAATATGACACGCATGAATCTGGAAAGCATGTACGGTTTTGGTAATCAAAGTAAAGCCGTACTAAAACGCTGGCGTCATCCGTACGACACCGAAAGCGAAGCGCCTGCCGACCTTCTGCCGCGAGCCTTATACGGTTCGGGATACAATTGGCTGGCATCCGACCGCTTTGTAGAAGACGGTTCGTTTGTGCGGTGGAAATCTATAACCTTCCGCTACAATTTCAAACGGAAACAAATTGAGCAACTTGGCCTGTCCGACCTCTACTTTTATTGCACGGTCAATAACCTGCATGTGTGGACAAACTATACCGGACAAGACCCCGAGGTTAAAATGAGCGGCTCGAATGGCGGGCGGGATTTTTCAAAAGCGCCTGTGCCACGTACTTATACCTTTGGCATCAATCTGTCATTCTGATTTAGTAACAAAATAAAATAGTATAAATATGAAACAAATTATTCATATACTTGTATGTATCCTGCTGGTGTCAGGAGCATCGTCCTGCACCGATTGGCTGGGGCTGGAACCCGAAGATGGCGTTATCCGTGAAAAATTCTGGAAAACCAAAGAAGAAGCCCAATCGGCGCTGATGGGTTGTTATGCCTCGATGATGGAAGATGACGTGATGTTGCGTTACTTCATCTGGGGCGAAATGCGCGCCGAATTTGTTGCGCCTTCTTCCCGTGCCAGTGCAACCATTATTGCTATCCGCGATGGCGAAATTGTTTCGACCAACGAATATGCCGAGTGGGAGTATTTCTATAAAACAATTAATCAGTGCAATACGGTGATTGAACTGGCTCCTTTGGCCAAAGAAAAAGACGTATCATTTTCTCAGAATCTGCTGAATCAATATACCGCCGAAGCCGTATGTATTCGCAGTTTGGCCTATTTCTACCTCTTGCGCACTTTTCGCGATGTGCCCTACGTGGTGAAAGCCAGTATCTACGACGATCAGGACTACAGTCGGCCTAAAATGCCGCAAGCCGAAATCCTCGGCCATCTTGTCGCCGATTTGCTTTCGGTAGAAGAGTACCTGCCGTTCACGTATAGCGATAACATCTCCAGCAAAGGACGTTTCACGCGCTGGGGATTGAAGGCGCTGCTGGCTGACATTTACCTCTGGAAAGGCGATTATGCTGCTTGCCGCGATTTGTGTACGCAAATCATCGATTCGGAGCAATTCTCGCTTATTCCTGTCAAACGGGACGAATCCTCGGCCATGAACATCAATGGGGAAATCGTTCCTGTTTATTTTGCCGACAAAAACGACATTTCTGTCTTGTTCGACAAAATGTATGTGCAAGGCAACAGCGTGGAAAGCATTTTTGAATTGCAGTTTGGCGCCGACAAAGGAAATCCGTTTGTTAAGTGGCACAAACCCGTATCGGGACTTTTGGTCGCTAAAACTTCCGAAATCAACACCTTCTTCCCCAGGTCTTCATTAGACAGGGAATACTACGATATTCGCCCCGAATTTGCATGGAAGCAAGAATCGGTGTGGAAATGGATTGGATTGTCGGCAACCGGAGCCACGTTCCGCGCCGATAACGCCTCTTTCAGCAACTGGATTTTTTACCGCCTGGCCGATATTATCCTGATGAAAGCCGAAGCGCTTACGCAACTGGCCATGGCCGACAACAACAATCAGGCTCAACTGGAGGAAGCCTTGGACTTGGTTCAACGGGTACGCACCCGGGCAAATGCCACCGAAGCGAGCGATTTGGAAAAACTGGCGGGAGAAGATATTGACAGCAAAAGCATGGAGGAATTTATCTTGCACGAACGGGCGAGGGAACTGGCTTTTGAAGGCAAACGCTGGTTCGATGTGTTGCGCCATGTCGAAAGAGACAATTACCGGAATTTACCCTATTTAATACAGTTGGCCATTCGCAGCACACAGCCCGAAAAAGTGTCTATCCTGCAAAACAAATGGGAAAACCACCCGGGAAGCCATTATATGCCCATTTATGAGGCGGAAATATCAATGAATAAAAATCTGGAACAAAATGAATATTATAAATAATGCCATGAAAAAGATGATGACCAAAAAAACAGTTTCCCGTTTCCGCATGGCTATAGCGGCGCTGGTAATGGGAATTATTCCCCTCCTTTCCTCGTGCGAAAAAGAAATGGAAGGACAGGAATACCGTGTGTATGACGATAAAATGCTCGACGAAATTATGCAAGAGCAGCAAATGACGCAATTTTTATCCATTGTGGATAAAGCCAATTTCAGGGGAACTATACATGCTTACGGGGTTTACACCTTGTTTGCCCCCACCAACGAGGCTGTTGATCTCTACCTTCAGGCAAATGGAAAAAGCAGCGTCAACGACCTGACGGAAGAGGAAGCTGCCAACATTGTCCGCTACCATTTGGTGGGGAACGATTCCATTGCGATTGCCGACTTTGTGGATGGCCGGTTGCGCAGCCGCAATTTTATGAAAAAATACCTGACAACCAAAGCCCTGCCCGACGGTTCTATCTGGGTGGACAGGTCGGCTATTATTGTTACAAAAGCCTTGTGCGGCGCTACCGAACTGAAAGGAGTCAACGGGCATCTGCATATCATCAATGCCGTGCTAACGCCTCCTCAGTATAGCGTTACCGATATGGTGCGCGCTTTGCCCGATGCCGATTATTCGCTGATGAAAGGCTTCTTTGAAAGATCGGGGCTGGCCGATTCGTTGAAAATAGAATCCGACAGTATTTGGTACACTTTCTTTGTGCAGGATAATCAGGCATTTATTGATGCCGGTATTACCTCCGAAGAGAATCTGCTGGTGCAACTGCACGAAAATCAGAAAAATTCGACCAAAACCGATGGCGAACTTATCCGCGACTATATAGGCTATCATGCCATACAAAACATTATGCCGAAATATGCAGTCGATTTATTATATGCCTCGGCTTTGCAAACGCTCACACCCGAAAAGAAACCCATCCTTTTTGAACGCGATGGCGACAGAATATGGCTAGACCGCTTGATTGTAGGACAGATTAACGAACCCGGGGTGGCCTTAGACCGCCAAAGCGATTACACCGACCGTAGTTGCTCCAACGGCGTAGTGCACAGGATTGCAGGGAACATACAGGTGAAGGAACGAACCGCCTACCGTGTTTACTGGGATATTGCCGAACAACCCGAAATTATGGCTTTGTCCACTTTCCGCAAGCCGGGCGCCAACAAAACATACAATCCGGGCGAATTGTCCGAAGTTACTTGGGGAGGAACATACATAGCCACCATTAGGTACGAATGCGGCTCTATGCCTATGACCGAAGCCGCGTTTAATGGTAAAGATCAATATGTTTACCGCGACTACCTGCGCTTTAACTTACATCCCAACACGATGAAGTGGGTTGAGTTTAAATGCCCTGTACTGATGCCCGGTGAATACAAAGTGTGGCTATGCTACCGGAGAGAATTGAACCTGAAAATAAAAACCATTTTCAAGCAAGAGGGCAAGCTCGACCAGGTGATGCCATATATTTTCAATATGAACGAATATATGCCGGGCGGAACAGCAGAAGCGCAGGAATTGCTTGGATGGAAACAATACTCGGCAAAAAAATACGATTCCGTGGTTTGCAGCCACCTACTTGGAACTATTCAGGTGGAATTTGAAGGAAGGCATACCTTGCGCTTGGAGCCTATTGCTTCCAACGCACAAGGCCAACTTGGCAACTGGGATTTGATTCAATTCATCCCGAAAGACGAAAACCAAGTATATCCACGGGTAGATATGAGAGGCGAGTGGATAGATGAGGGCGCTCCTACTTGGGCGATATGGCCCTACGGCAATCCTCCGGCAGAACCCGAACCGATAGTAGAGTGAACAATTGCATCGTTATTTTGAATGATTAAAAATTAATATGCTATATGAAACAAAAATTAATAATACCGAAAATACTCGCCCTGGCAGCTATGCTTTGCTTGTTTGCCTGCGATGCATGGAAAGATGATATGCAGTTGAACAACAGCAATCTGGATAAAAATCTGAACGAACTTATTGTTGAAAATCCCGATATTTCTGTTTTCGCTCAGGCATTGCGGCTGACGGGTTACGATAAATTGCTCCGCGAAGAACAGTCGCTCACCGTTTTTGCACCCGGCAACGAAGCCTTGCAACAACTGGATTTGTCGGACCTGGAAACGCTGAAAGAATGGATGAAAGGCTACATCGCCTACCTGTCGTATTACACCGATGCCTCCGGCAACTTCACGCTTAGCGGCGAACCGGTTAGTCAGGTCGAAATGCTGAACGGAAAAAGCCTGTCGGTTTATCCGTCCTTGGCGCTGAGATCCAATCTGGTTTGTGGCAATGGCGTATTGCACATCATCAACAGCACGCTCGACAACCGGAAAAATATTTGGGAGTACTTGCAGGAACAGCAGGGATACGAACAAATTCAATTTATTCAATCGCTCGAAGAACAGGTAATGGATAAGGACAAAAGCCTGCAAATTGGTGTGGATATGAATGGTCGCCCTGTTTACGATACCATCTGGACAACGCGCAATACCTTTCTGGAAGCCTGTCCTCTGGGAGACGAAAGACAGTCGTTTACGGTTGTTTTGCTGGAACAAAATACCTTTGACGCACTGAAAACAAAATACGCCAAATATATGCGTCAACGCGATACCAACGCGCAAAACAAAGAAATTGTGCGCCAGCTGGCTGCCGACCTGACGCTGAAAAATACGCTTATCAACAATGCCGGACGCTATCCTTCGCTTGGCGATGTGTTGGTGGATATAGACCCTGCCAATATAACGGAAAGCTATACCGCCTCCAACGGCACGGTTTACAAGCTCAGCGCTGCCGACATCAAGATTTACGAAAACAAAATCAAGACGCAAATTATCGAGGGCGAGGATTATACCGACCGCTGGGATGGCCAGAATGCCTGGACGGTACGTTACCGCTCGTGGGCCAGCGGAGGTAAAGACGTCATGCTGAAAGGACGAACAAGGCAAACATTTGAATGGGATGTGTATTATGCCGAAAAAGACTCAACCGCACATAAATCGTCGAGCAAAACATTTATATATACGGGCGAAACCTATGTGCAGAGCAATTCTACCAATGCTTACATCCAATACAACCCCATCATGTATTCGTGCGATTACGAGATATATTGGCTGACTTACGACGACGTGAGCAGTCATTACTTCGCCATCCCCGATTCAACCCGCACCATTCCGATGACCTTGCTGCAGAAGCTGCTAATCAGTTTCCCGGGCGAACCTGCTTTAAGGCGTAATGCCGATGGCGGTAAAATAGAGAATCATTTTTCGCCCTATTCTGCTATGGCAAGCGCGGCAACTGCCGGCGTCAGGCAAGAAACGCAATTGCTGCGCTACCGGCTGAATGCCGACAATAATACGGCAGGGAACTCGAACGAAAAGCTGTATCTGCTCGATATTGTGTCGGACGGAACGGATGCTTTCGGGAACGGTGGCACATTGAAATGTTCGGCCTACGGCGCCGCTACATTCTTTGTAGCCAATACCGTGCAGGCGACCAACGCCGATGCCGGATTGATATTCCTCGATTACATACGGCTGGCGCCAAAAGTTGATTTGAACGACTAAACGAAAAAATAATCATGTTAAAATTAGAGCTGATGAAACGAAGAAAAATATATAGTTGCTGCGGGTTATTGTTGTTGTGCGGGCTTTTCCCTGCACTGTCCGCCTATTCGCAACAACCGGTAAAATCCGATACGATAAGGGGCACGGTGCGCAATGCCGCTACGGGGAAACCACTTGCGGGTATTAATATCAGTGTGCAAGGTATTTCGTCTGCCATCACCGAAGAAGACGGAACCTATGCTATCTATGTTCCAAGCACGCATCTTATCCTCGAAGTGAGCGGTTTTGGCTATACTGCCCGCGACATTTCGGCGCGTGGACGTGGCCAAATCGACATCTCTTTGTACGAAAAAGAATATAAGGGTGCGCGTAAGGAAGTTTATACGGCAACAGGAGAATATGCCTCTACACGCTTGGCCAACGACCTGGAAGTCGTCCGTGAAAACAACGACCTGAGCGTTGCTGTTACACCCGATGTGCTGATGCAAGGCTATGCCAGCGGCGTGAATACGGCTTTCCGTTCGGGGATGCCGGGCAGTGGCGCCAACATCTATCTGCGGGGCTTCAACACCCTGAATGCGGGCAACACACCGCTTTTCATTATTGATGGCTTGCCTTTCGAGAACACAGCCTACGCTTCGTCGTTGATAGGCAACTATCAGGCAAATCCATTGGCTTCCATCGACATCAAGGACATCGAAAGTATTACCGTGATGAAAGACGGTTTGTCGATATATGGACTGAAGGGCGCCAATGGCGCGATACTTATCAAAACGCTGAATCCGAAAGACCCGGAAACAAAAATCAACGCACACATTCATACGGGCATCTCGTTGCAACCCGACAAACTGCCGGTATTGAATGCCGCCCAGCATCGTAATTTGTTGGCAGATGTAATACAAAGCCAAACCTCAGACCCGCTGGTTGTGGAAAATCTACCGTTTTTCGACAGCCGCGTGCCGGTGATAGAAAACTGGGGAATAGAAGGCAATAAAGATTACTACCGCTATAACCACAATACCGATTGGCAAAAGCAAGTTTACGACAGCAAGTGGAATCAGGATTATTACCTGAATGTTTCGGGGGGAGACGCCGTAGCTCAATACATGCTTTCGATTGGCTTTCTCGACCAGGCGGGTACATTAAAGAATACCCATTTTCAACGGTTTAATACCCGCTTCAATTCATCTATAAGATTATCGAAGACGGTCAATTTTTCATCGAACATGAGCTTTGTTTACGGCACGAAGAATTTGGCCAACGAAGGCGCCGACAGCCGCAAAAACCCGATTTTTGCAGCCTTGCTGAAATCGCCGTTTACCACTTCCCATGTGTATAACGAGGAAGGAAAACTTTCGCCCAACGAAGAACCTGCCGATATTTTCGGCAACAGCAACCCGTATGTACTGACCGAAAACGTGTCGATGGTGAACATCAATTACCGCTTTATGGGTTCGTTTGAGTTGGCTTGGAATATCAGCAAACACTTGTCGGTAGCCAACATGCTGGGTTTGAACTTTAACAAGGAACGCGAGAAAATCTTTTATCCGAGTACCGGTATTTATTTCGACCCCATCAACGATGTGCTCATTAGCAACGAATCGCAACACCGTGTTGACCGCTTGTTTTCGCTCTACAACGACCTCCATGCCGATTATAAAACGCAAATTACACCCGGTCAGCGCCTGAATGTGCGTGCCGGATTCCGGTACCAGAGCAATGAAGCGGAAAACGATTTTGGCGAAGGCTACAACTCCAGTTCCGACAATTTCAAATCCATTCAATACGGTCAGACGCTATTGCGGCAAATCGGAGGAAGTATCGGCTCGTGGAATTGGCTGTCGGCTTATGCCGTTGCCGATTATTCGTTGATGAATAAATATTTTGTCAATGCATCCTTAGCTTCCGATGCTACTTCGCGTTCGGGTGAGGATGCTTCTACGTTCTTCACTTATCCCTCTGTTGCGGCAGCCTGGCTCATAAGCGGCGAGGAGTTTATGCAAAATTCGGTCATCGACCTCCTGAAACTTCGCTTGAGCTATGGTTTGTCGGGCAACGACGACATCGGCAATTACAACGCCTTGAGGTATTACCGCACACAAAACATGCTGGGCGCTTATGGCATTGTGCGAGGCAATCTGGTTAATACCTCCCTGAAACCCGAAACGGTGAAACGCCTCAATGCGGGCCTGGATGTTTCTGCTTTGGATGAACGGCTGAATCTGAGCCTGAACGTTTATCGCAATACCACGAAAGATATGATTTTGCTGGGTCTGCCGGAACGCATGACCGGTTTTGGCGACTACCTGAGCAATGCCGGTTCGATGCAAAATACCGGATTCGATTTCAGCTTAAATGCCCGCATCCTGAACAAGGATTTGAAATGGGATTTGGGCTTGATTGTTTCCAAATACAAAAACAAAGCGCTGGATTTGAAGGGTGAAACCTATTCGACAGAGGTATTGGGCGCCGTAGTGCAAACAAAAGAAGGCCAAGCTCTCGGACAGTTCTACGGTTATAAAACCAACGGCGTTTACGCTACACAAGCGGAAGCCAACGCCCATCCCTTGTACATGATGCAAGGCCTTGTTCCGGTGCAGTTCCAGGCCGGCGATGTGCGGTTTGTCAATCAAAATACCGACAACCTGATTAATGAAGACGACAAGGTGGTCATCGGCGATCCCAATCCCGATGTTTTCGGTTCCATTTCCAATACTTTCCGCTACAAGCAATGGACGTTGAACGCATTGGCGGTTTATTCGCTGGGCAATGACGTGTATAACTATACCCGTTCGCAACTGGAGAATCTTTCGACTTTCAACAATCAGTCGAGAGTTGTTTTGAATCGCTGGCGTTATGAGGGAGATGTTACGGGCGTTCCCCGGGCAGTTTATGGCGACCCGGTGGGCAATTCCCGCTTTTCCGACCGCTGGATAGAGGACGGTTCGTATATCCGCCTGAAATCGGCGCTTTTGTCGTATGACCTGAACCTGAAATACAAACTGATTCAGAATTGCACCCTCTTCCTCACAGGCGAAAACCTGCTGACATTGACCCGCTACAAAGGCCTGGACCCCGAATTTGCACTGGGGCAGAATCCTTTATACCAAGGTGTTGATGCTTGTGTTGTTGCTCAACCACGTACCGTTTCAGTTGGAATTAAATTATCATTATAAGCGAAAAAAATTAGAATTATGAAAAATATTTTGAACAACATAAAGGCGGCAGGATTAGGACTGATCCTGATATTATCGGGTATCTCGTTGCCGTCCTGTGTAGATACCATTCCCGAAGAGGTGTTGGATTACGGGGATTTTTATACCAACCTGAATGATGCCGATGCCGCCATACTGGGCTTGTACGGACAATTTATGGATTTGTCGGCCCAAATAGTTGTGCTGAACGAGTTACGCGCCGACCTGATGGATGTAACGCCTAACGCTACCACCGATTTGCAGGAAATCAACCTGAACCGTCCTTCGCGAAACAATCCCTGGTCGGATGTTACCAAATTCTACAGCGTTATTCAATCCTGCAACGATATTCTGGACAATTACAACAAGATGCTGGCGGGAAAAACAATGACGCAGGACGAATACAACGAGCGTTATTCCGATGTAGCGGCTTTGCGTACTTATGTGTATCTGCAATTGGGCATTCATTTTGGTAAGGCGCCTTACATCACCGGCCCCATTGTTTCGCCCGACAATTTGCAACAGTATAAAGGCAAAGAATTGGACTTGGGCGTTTTAATTGATTCGCTGATTGTCGGCATGGAAGAACTTCCGACATTGGAGGATTATCAGGCATCCAAACTGGTGCAAAGTTCGCTCGACGGTTATTCGTTGAAACCGTTCTTCGTCAACAAGAGATGCTTGCTGGGCGACTTGTATCTGTTTGCCGACAGATACGACGAGGCAGCTACGGTTTACCGGAAAGTATTGGCCACAAGCGAAGAGTCGTCTAATACAAAATACCGCTTGTATGTCTATAATTCGGCTGGAAGTTCCAATTTCCAGATATTGTATGCGCGCGGAAAAGAAGATGATGCCGGTTCGCTCGAAAACATGTGGGTAACGATGTTTACCGCCACCACTACCGACGGCAATAAACTGAACGAAATGATATGGTTTTGCGCTTACGACAGCAAATTTGCACCCAGCTATCCTTTCATCGAATTGTTCAACTCCAACGAGAATAGAGGCAAATATTACCTGAAACCATCGGATTATGCCGTAGAATCGGTGTGGGGTGGCGAGGAACAGGTAAATGGCTATCCTTTCGATGCACGCGGATATACCGGCGCTTACACGCAACAAGGAAATAACTACTACATCCAGAAGTATTCGCTTTTCCCAACCGGAGGCAATGGCGTAATAGGCAACTGGTTCCTATATCGTGCGGCGATGCTGCATCTGAGGTATGCCGAAGCGGCCAATCGCGCCGGTTATCCCTTGTTGGCATGGGCGCTGGTAAATAACGGCTTGCAGAATAATTTTAAATTTACGAGAGCAGACGGCAGCAGCTATCCCAACGATTCGATAAAAGTTACCGGCTATTCTCCAAGCGAACCTTATCCGGCGCCCTATTATTTTGATGCAAGACAGTCCGATGCTCCCCGACCGTTTATCCGCGCTCCCTGGCGGAGTAATGGAGGCGTGCGCGGACGAGCCAATCTGCCGAATGTGGATTTCCCGGCCTCTTGTGTCCTTAAAGAGGATTCTATTCATTTCGTCGAAAAACTCATTGCGCACGAAGCCGCTCTGGAATTAGGCTTTGAAGGACATCGCTGGGCCGATTTGATTCGCATTGCCCGCCGGTTGAACAAAGAAAACCCGGGTTCGGGCAACCGCTTTTTGTGGGACGAAAATATTGCCAAAAAATACCAGCAATCCGGCGGAGGCGCCGATTTGAGTTCGGAAGATAAATGGTATTTGCCGCTGTATAAATAAAAGCGGCTTTTGTAACAGGGCAAACGTATGAGAAATTTTAGAACCACTGTTACGGATGAGATTCCTCCCTTTGGTCGGAATGACGGTCTCCTTTTTGAGACAGCCCCAACAGACTTTAGAGACAACCCTGCCTTTCAATTATACGCCGGCTGAAACTTTGAGCCTGATTATGGAGCAGTATCGTTGTTTTTTACATGTATAACGATGTTTCTTACATTTTTATATCATTCAGAACAATTACTTTTGTATTCTCAAGCTCTCTTAAATAACGTATCATGAAAATTCAAAAAACTTATTTTCCTGCTTTTTTTGTAATGCTGCTGGTTTGCTTCCTCTTTTGCCATACGGAAGCTGTAATGGCTCAGTATTTTAATATAAAGAATGACGCGTTTTGGGATACGCAAGACGGTCAGCCGATTTATAGTCAGGGTGGGGGCATTTTTAGCTTTACCGATCCGAAAACCGGCATTGAAAAGTATTACTGGTATGGCGTCCGGTATCGGGAGGCGGAGTTGTATCGCAACGACCCGTCGGTAACTCAAGCCAAAGATAATTTTGTTTCGGTTACTTGCTACACCTCAACCGATTTGGTAAACTGGAAATTTGAGGGCGATGCCTTGACGCGCGCCGAGCTTGACAAGCATTACGACAATACACGATGGGCCGGACGTTTAGGGGTGGCTTATATCAAGGCAATAAGTAAATATGCCCTGTTCGTACAGCACGATAAAGAGGTATTAGTCGCTGTCTCCGACAATCCGGCAGGGCCATTTACCTGGCATCAGCGGATAAATATGAAAGAGATGATAGGCACCACCAATACGGGAGACCAAACTGTATTTACGGATGAGGATACGGGCTTATCTTACCTCGTATATTCCTATGGTCAAGGGCGGAATAAAATTTACGTGTCGGAAATAGGCGTCAAGGATGGAATGGTCGGTTTATTAGACTGTACACAGATTTTCAGAGGCGAAAGCCGCGAAGGGAATTGCATGTTCAAGTACAAGGGTAAATACTATATGTTTGCATCCAATATCTATGGCTGGGATTCGTCTTATGCCTACTATTTGGTGGCCGATAATGTCAGGGGGCCGTATTTGCCGGCAAATGATATGCTCATAACGCCGGGCAGTATGGATGATTATGCCCATGTATCTCAAACCGGATTTTTCGTTAAAGCAAAGGGCAGTAAACACGAAACCGTTATTTTTTGTGGCGACCGCTGGGCCGATTTTGCAGGGAACGGTCTGGGCTACAACCAATGGTGCCCGCTTTCGTTCGATGGCGAAACACCGTATTTCAATTCATTAAATTCGTGGAATCTGAATGCCGCCACAGGTGAATGGGAAGTTGCCAATGATAACAATTATGTTAAAAACGGCAGTTTTGAAGCCGACAGGAGGCATATCCCCAGCAATGACAAGCCCATACAAGAACAACTGCTGGGCTGGGTTACAAAGGTGTACGAAGGAAATGCCGTTGTTATCGGCTCGTCATCATCTCCTGTTCTCAATTATTTTAATACGCAGGAAGACCGGAAATTTGTAGTCGGAGAAAAAAGCCTCCATATCAGCGATAAAATCAATTTCAAAAGAAGGGTGTATCAAATCGTAGAATCTACTCCACACGTAAATTTAGAGGATGGCGTTTACACTTTGTCTGCAAAAATTAAAAACAGCAAAGGCTTCGATAAATTGGAAATGTATGCCGAAAGCGGCGGAAAAATAAACACCTTAAAAATTACGGCAGAAAATCCGTCATGGAGCGCTATCAACCTGAAAGAAGTACCGGTAAAAAACGGAAAAATAGAAATCGGCTTCCTGGCAAATGGAATAGCCGGAGCGAATTGCCAGATTGACGATGTGTCTTTAGTAAAAATCCGCCGATAGTAATAAACCTAAGAAAATAAATCATGAAACAAGCATTTATCCTTATTGTATCGCTGTTTGTCGTACAAATTGCTTTTGCACAAACCGGATATTCGATAACGATTCCCGAAAAAACCAAGACAATAACAAGCGGCCATTTAAACCTGGGAGGCGTCAATCCCTCGGGGAGCAAGGTGGCATTCAACAGTTATTACATGACCATGAGCGAAAAGCCATTCATCCCCATTATGGGCGAAATCCACTATTCGCGCCTGCCTCATCAGTATTGGGAAGAACAAATATTGAAGATGAAAGCCGGAGGAATTAATATCATTGGCGCCTATGTATTCTGGAATATTCACGAAACGGAAGAAGGTGTTTTTGATTGGTCGGGCGATAAAAACCTGCGTCAATTTATCGAACTCTGCCGGAAACATGACATGCTCACGCTGGTTCGGATAGGCCCTTTTTGTCATGGAGAAATCAGAAATGGCGGAATGCCCGACTGGCTTTACGGGCGTCCGTTCGATGTTCGTTCCAATGACGAAGGTTATCTGTTTTATGTCAAACGCTTGTATCACCATATCGCCCGGCAGTTGCAAGGCTTATATTACAAAGATGGAGGAAATATCATAGGTATTCAGCTGGAAAACGAATTGCAGCATTCCTCAGCTCCCTGGGCTTTTTCTTATCAGGGACAACGGAACGAATACACGGTTGCCAATTATGATGCTGTAATTAACCGAGTAGGAGTTAGCGTGCAAACCCAGAAAATTGCATACGCCGGTTTAGGAACAGCCCATCTGGATACATTGAAGCGAATAGCCCTGAATGAAGGGATGATTGTCCCTCTTTATACGGTAACAGGCTGGGGTATGGCCGCTATATTGGAAAAAGAAACCATTCCGGTAACAGCAGCCTATCCGTATCCGTTTTGGGCGGAGCCATCCATGTCGCCTTTTTTCTTGTTTAAAGATATTCAACGGAATCCCGATTATGCGCCGGTACGTTACGATGGGGATAAATATCCGTCTTTTTGTGCGGAAATGGGGGTGGGCATTCAAATCACTTATGCACGCCGTCCCCGTGTTGTTGCCGAAGCCTCCGAAGCCCTGATGCTGCGAACATTAGGCTCGGGAGCAAATGGCATTGGCTACTATATGTATCATGGCGGATTGACCCCTCAACGTAAAGGAGGCGGATTTTTTAGCGACGAACCAATGGGCGTGCCCAAAATTTCGTACGATTTCCAAGCTCCAATTGGCGAATACGGAAAAACAAGGGATTCGTATAACTATCTGCGGATTATTCATTTATTCTCCAAAAACTTTGGCGATAAGCTCGCTCCTATGGGGGTTGTTCTGCCCGAAAAAAATGAGGCCATCAGACCCGAAGATAAAGAAAGCTTGCGCTATGCTGTTCGTTCCGATGGCACATCCGGTTTTGTGTTTCTAAACAATTTTCAAGATCATGACGAAAGAATAGATCAATCTGTCGAGGGATTGGATGTTAAACTGGCAAGCGAAACAGTTCGCTTTCCAGCCTTCGTTTTAAAGAAGGGCGTAAGCGCTATTCTTCCGTTCAACCTGCCAATAGGCAATGCGTTGTTGAAGTATGCCACCGTACAGCCTCTGGCTATTGTGCAGACAGACGGCAAGCCTCATTATTTCTTCTATGCGCACGATGGTATTAATCCTGGGTATGCATTCGATAAATCATCGGTAAAAAAAGTATCACTAAAGAAATCGGAAAAGGAAGGGAAACTATATATCACTCCGGTTGTTGGGTTCGCCGGTTCGTTTACCGTAACGGATACAAATGGGCAGGAGATTATAATAACGACCCTCAGCCGCGAACAGGCCTTGAATTTCAACCAAATGCAAAATGGCTTTTGTATAACCGCTGCCACTTTGATACAAAACAACGCTCAAATTCAACTGCAAAGCCGGTCGAATAAATTCGGGATAACGCTTCCGGCAACGGCTAAACCCGATTTCGGTAAATATAGGGTTGTAAGCAAAAAAACAGGCTTGTTTACCGTTTATGAACTGGAAGTACCGGCTGTAAATATCGAATTTGAGCGAAAAGAGCTGAATGCCCAGCGCCATACATTTAAAATGGATAAGAGCCAATTTACAGAAAGCCTGAGCGACATTATTCTGGACATTGATTATGTGGGTGATAATGCCGTAGCGTTTATAGATGGACGAATGATAAATGATAACCTGTACTATGGCAATCATTGGCAGATAGGGCTGAAACAATACGCCGCCGAATTAAGCGCGAAAGGCATGTATTTCTACTTCCGACCGATGTATAAAGATGCTTCTTATCTGATTGATTTTGAAAAAGAAAAAATCCCTGTCTTTGACGGAGAAACGGTCTGTAAGGTAAATGGAATGAATATTATTCCCGAATATAAAATAGATTTTACCTGGGCTCACCAATAACCCCCCGTGTTCAGGCAAATCTAAACAGAAAGATTTTTTTCGCCCCCTACGCTCCTCACAATGACGGTATATTAGATGTTGAAGAGGCTGTGTCAAAAGTCTGTCATCCCGTGCTTGACACGGGATCTCCTGAGTAAACGTGCAATGATTGTCAGGAGATTGGCTAAGGCCGATTTCCGCTTCGCTCCAATTGCGGGTCGGAGCCCGCAATGACAAGCTCGGGAATGAGGCTTATGAGACAGCTCCCTTGCGGATAACCTGATTATCAAATTTAATATATTTCCAACCCATAATTCGCATATATCACAGATTATAGATTCCTTTTTTACTTAAAGCCGTCTTTTTAGCGTTCTTATCAATAAAATCAACCTTACATCCTTCAGGTATTTCAATCTGGGTTTCACCGGTCTTCGATAAATTCAATTTGATTTTTCCCTCTTTGACAGGAAATTCGATAGTTGCCCACTCCAAATCCATCATATCGGGGCATATTGTATAATGGTTCAGCTGAGTCTCCGATTGGCTGAAACCGGCTATGCCATTCAATACGGCTACAACCCCCGGCACACCGTTTGCTCCGTGGCATAAACTCAATCCGTAGGGACGGCTGTAAAATACAAGCTGTTCGTCTTTTGTTTTTTTGTAAGAGAAATTTTCGGGAAAACGGCTGTGTCCTTGCGCCAGCCAATCGCCGAATACATCCGAAAGGAAAGACCACATTTCCCGCACTCGCCCCGCTTTGGAGTAGGCAAGAAATTCATATCCTTTTTCAAAACTTACATAATCCCTGTAATAAGGAATTTTGGGTAGCACATCAAACAAATTATCGTAACGGCTTTCGGGGAATATACCGGCAAGAATCGCCCAATATTGTGCATGGTGCGAAATGGTTTTATCCAATTCGCCCTCCTTGGTATATCCGTTGATAAACAAGCCTTGCTCTTCGTCCCAAAAATGTTTTACAATACTTTTCCTCAGGCTTTCCGCTTTTTCCTTGTAGTGTTTTGCTGCGTTTTTGTCGCCCCACTTTTCCGAGAAATCCGCCCCTATTTTATAATTATAATAAAGCATTATTTGGGCGTATGCCGGAGTTCCTTTTTTGTCGGGGCCTCTCTTTGTCGCCCATCCGGGAACAAATCCCCAGCTTACACCCACATTGGCCGAAATAAAGCCCCGTTCATCCTGAAGCATTTCGTAAAGCCGCAGCAACTGTTCCATGCGGTTCCGGTAGGAGAGAATGGTATTGAAATCGCCGTACCTTTTGTAGTAATGATTGAACCCAACGAGGGCATGTAAGGGATAATCGGGTATTCCCAAATCCGATTTTTGCGGATTTAACGGAAGCAATGCAACCGAAAGACTGTTGCGGGAAACTTGTTCGTCGCCAAACAGATAATCGCCTGCAAATGTGCTTAAAACGGCATCCATCGACCAAGGCAGGTAATCCCTTTTTATGCCGTCGAGATAAAAACCGTGCGTGCTGGTATGCAGCGTAGCAACCGAAGCATTCCAGATTGCATTTATACGTTCATCGTTACATTCAAAAGACATTTTGAAATCGACAGGCCATATTTTGGCTGTGAATTTGACGGAAGAAATCTCACACTCGTTGTCGCTGAACAGTTTGACGTAGCGAACAGCTCTTTCGGGAAGAGTTATTTGTGTCTCAGATTCGGATAAAGAATACGGTTCGATGGGATATTGCTCAAAGGCTTTTGTGTTTTCGTTCAGGCTCTCTTCCGGGCTTTCTCCCACAAAAGCGGTAAGTTTGCCTTTCCCCTTCGCCGTAAACGATACTTTGCCGACTTCGAGATGGAAGAAATCGACTAAAATATAGCCGTTTTTGTGAATCTTTATTTTTTCGTTATCAATTGTCGCATTCCGAATGGGCAAAACAGCTACCGGCTGGATGTCAACAGCTATCTCCGGGTCATCCAATGGCATTTTGCCGCCTGTTCCGAATACGGGCGATGTTTCGGCAAAATTCCACTCCAAATCGTCCAAACTTGCTTCCCATCCCTCAACCGTGATTTGCCCGTTGAACGAAACTTTTATGGCAGGCAAATTATTTTCGGTATTTACCTCAAACAATATGACGGATTTTCCCTTTGGTAATTGGATCGAACTCCCTATATTGCTTGTTTCTTTTCCATTAACGAATAATTTCATAGCGCCTGTCGATGTCCACTCCATACTGGTTTCCGACTGAAAATTTACTTCCTTACGAAAAGAAGTCCGATATACCGGCGCGTAAAATTTACCCGGATAACCGACATTCACACACCGTTCTCCCGACTCTTTTACTCTTCGTTGTTGGAGGTGTGCGCTGAGTTGCCCCGGATACCAGCTATATTCTCCTTTGCCATTCTTTACCGGATTTTCAAGCATCTTGGCTCTTGTATCCAATAGCGGATCGTATGGCCTGTTTTGACTTTGAAGACTTGTCGCAAATAAAAACAGGCTCAAATATAATAGTTTGATTCTTAGATTCATATAGGCGGATTTGTGTGTATTTGCCAATTTATTTCTTGTCGGGGCTGAGTATTATGTCTATTGTACCTCCAAACGGATCGAAATCGAACAATGCTTTATTGGGTAAAATAAGAGCTTCTATTTTTTTATCGCCTTGCCGGATGCTTATTTTTTGAATGTTGGGTATCTCGATAACAGCCGTTAATGGCTCGTTAAACAGCGTTTTATCCAGCGAACATTCGGGGATGACTTTATATCCGTCTTTTGTTTCAACAATTTGATACCTCAGGCTTTTCCGCTCTTTAACGTAGGCGGCGACTTCGGCAAATGTGCCAATCCAGATTTTGTCTTCCTGCGCTTTTACTTTCCGTAAATGTTCCCAGAAAATGGAGGAATCACTAAAATGGTCGTAGCCGTATGTAATTCCGTGCGTCATCGTTACGCCCCAATCGTTCGTCTCCATCAAGGTATTTACCCATTTCTCAAGCTTGTCGGCTGTTGATTTACCACCTACCGACCATTGTTCTGTTCGGGCGCCTACACGGTTCTCGGAGGCTATTATCAGGCCTTCGGGCGTTTTGGTGTTGTTCGGATAACAAAAAGTGCGCGGCATAATCCCGGTGTTTGCAAATATGGCGCTATCGTTTTTATAAATATCCTCTTTTATTTCGTCCAAACTAAATCTTCCGAAGTTTTTATGCGCCCAACCGTGATTGGAAATTTCATGACCGAGGGCAGCCATTTCTTTCAGGTTTCTCCAAGTCATCCGTGTAGTATCTTTTATATCGCTTTCATTGGGGTTTATTTTGCTGCCGTTAATCCAAAATGTTCCTTTAAAGCCTAATTCTTTAAATTGAGGAGCAACCAAAGTGTAATGTTCTTTCAATCCGTCATCAAAAGTATAGCTGATAGCACAAGCTTTATTGTCCCTGTATTTAGCGATATGGATAATGCCGTTCTCCTGTGCCGAAAGTGATAATACGAACAGCAGGCAAATGACTAAAAATAAATTTTTCAGGTTCATTGTATGGTTATTATTTTTTTGCTTTCAGCACAACAATCCCATGCTTTGCAAGGCTGAATTTCCGTTGTTTGCCGATGGCGCCCAAATCCTTGTGCTGCCATAAATCGCGAATTTTACTTTTTTTATTCAAATTCAGTTTTTCGGGAAACAGCGTAAATTCTACTTCTTTGTTTTCTCGGTTCATGATAGCAATCGCTTTTGAGCCATCGGCAAGCGGTTTTTCCCAAATATCAATATCGTCTTCGCTGACGGTTTTTTGCGCCTGCCGGAATAGTTTGTCCTGATTGAGCGCAATGACTTCCTTATTGGTCAGTATTTCAAGCGTTTCCTTCGTCATTTTGCGCAAATCGTTGCCTGCCAAAAGCGGCGAAACGAGCATACACCACATCGAGAAGTGCGTTTTGTCTTCTTCATAAGTCATGCCGCGCCCTACCTGAAGCATATCCATATCGTTGTAATGTCCCGCTGAGGCGTATTTGTAAAGCGGTGTATTCAGGTCGATTATCTTCAAAATTGACCTGAATTCCGCCCGAATATCACTCGAAATGCGCCACGAATCGGCTTTGTCTATCGCCCATTCACCCGGAAATTGCCAACGGCATATATTGAAAACAATACCGGGGTTGAGGACTTTTACTGCCGTAATGATTTTGGTATATTCGCTTTGTTCGTCTAATTTTTGCCGCTCGCCGCCACACCAGTCCACTTTCAGAAAATCGTAGCCCCACTCACGGAAAAACCGGTTGCAATCCTGTTCAATATGCCCGTAAATACCTACGCCCCGACCGAGAGAATCCTTGTCGTAAATACTGCCGCAGGTGTTGCTGCCCGCATCGGTGTAAATCCCCGCTTTCAAGCCTTTGCTGTGGATATAGTCGGCAAGGGCTTTCATTCCCGAAGGAAATTTGGCCTTGTTTTCGAGCAAGTTACCGAGCGTATCCCTACCGCCGAAATAACCGTCGTCGATATTGATAAACCGGTAGCCTGCTTCATACATTCCCGATGAAATCATGGCATCGGCCTGTTCGCGAATAATTTTTTCGTCGATATGCACACGAAAATTGTTCCAACTGCTCCAGCCCATAATGGGCGGATTTTGTGCCGGAATCGAAAAGGCAATGAATACACAAACGGCGGCTAATAAAAAACTTTTTTTCTTCATCTCTCCTTTTATTTTATGGCCTCATACACTTCGGCTTCTACAATGCGCAGTTGTCCTTTCTGCTTAGTGGCATTGGGGTCTTTAAAGAGGTCGAGTTCGCCGGCCGATTGGGCGGCCACTTCTACAATTCCTCCAAAAGCGTCATCGTCTTCGCTTTGGCCGATGAGTTTTATGGTAACAAATCGTCCTTTCGTTGGTTTCAGCGGTAAAACTATGTAACCAAGCGATTTGGGCGTTTCTCCTTCATAGACTTTCGTGTCATCCACAAAAATCTGAATAGGGTAGGAGCGCATCCGCCAGCCGGTAAGTTTTAATTCTATTTCGTTTACAACGGCATCGTGGTCAAGCTCGTATTTTATCCAGCCGGTCGATAAGCGTCCGTTGTTGCTCCATTCCGAAAGCTCATTGTCGTCGTAACTGTTGGAAACAGTAGCCTCATTGCTGCCTGCCGTAGCTCCAACAATATCAACCGGATGACGGGTGATTTTATATGATTCTCCTTTGGGCGTTGCGCCCCGTGATAAATTCACCGGTTGGTATTCGCTCGAAATGTAGTCGGACAATCCCTCTTTTTCGGCGAACGGAATAGTGTTCAATTCAATGGAAGCTCCTTTCAGGTTTCCCGAGGAAGCTGTCAATTTTATCTTTCCTGCCTTTTTGGTCGAACGTATCAAAACGCGGTTTATGCCACATTCTACCGGCAGATTTTTTTCGAGGATATAATTTCCATCGGGGCCTTTCGCTATGCCGCCACGCCATTCGGCTTCACCTTCCAAGTTGAACGAGATGAGCGAATTATCGAGCGGACAACGCCGTCCTTCTTTGTCCACGACTTCTATTTCTACCAAAGCCAGGTCGTTGCCATCTGCTTTAAAGCCATCGGGCGCTGTTATTGATTTCAGCGTGATTCTATCTGCTTGTCCTGCGGTTTCTTTTTTGTAGCGACTGAGTTCCTTGCCCTTTTCATCGTAACTTACGGCTTCAACGCTTCCCGCTTCCCATTTAATGGCCGGAAACCTGAACAGAAAATGCTGATCCCGCTCGCCAAAGCCCTGCGATTTTCCATTGACAAACAATTCTACCTTTTCGCCGGTAGAGACTACCAATACTTCTTTCGTATCGCGTGGTGTAGGAGTTTTCTCTTCTTCGGGAGCATTAAAGGGTTTTTCCCAATGCCCGCAAATGTAAGTGCGGTGTTTTTCAATATCCACCCAACCGTCCCACATCACTTCGTGGGCAAAAAAGGCGTCCTTCGGGATGCGCATGGCATCCACCACGCCACTTCGTCGGTAATTCTCCGCACCGCGGTAATGCGTATTCGAATCGTGGAAATGGATTTTCACGCCGCCCGAACTTACTCGCTTGCCTGTACCCGGACGAACGCGGTAGTAATCGTTCCAGCGCGTAATCATTTCCACAAAAAACGAATCCTGATTGCGGTTGTAGGCGGAAGCATCGGCTATCACCTTGGCATTGGTCATCACCGAGCGGTAATATTTTGTACCCTCGCCATTCTTGTGGAAAGGATAGGAATAATTGTCCCAATACTTGCGCAAACCTTCATCCCTGCAATATTCGGTCGCCCATAACGGGATGTGCGCGCTTTTATTGATGTAGAGCATCTCGCCGCCATACTCGGCTATTTTACTGTCGAGCATTTCGCGCGAGCCAATCGCCCGTCCGCCATACGGGTCGTACTGGTCGCGAATGGCTTTCAATTCAGCTATATGTTCTTCGCTAATACTCTCATTCCCACCTTCATAAAAAATAATGGACGGATTGTTGCGATTATAGATAATGGCATCGCGCATCAACATCACCCGGTGTTCCCAACGCCTGTCGTTCACATCTTTTTCTGAATCACCGGCAGGCATGGCTTGCATCAGCCCTACGCGGTCGCAGGATTCCACATCCTGTTTCCATGGCGTAACGTGCATCCAGCGAACCAAGTTCCCGTTGCCCTCCACTATCATGCGGTTGCTATAATCGCTCAGCCAGGCCGGAACCGACAGGCCAACGGCAGGCCACTCGTTGCTGGTGCGCTCGGCATAACCTTTCAGTTGAATCACGCGGTCGTTGATTGTTACCATTCCGTCCCTGAAAGCGGTTTTGCGGAAGCCGGTGCGGGTTCTCACCACATCCACCGCCTTGCCGTCCACATTCAAGATGGTATATACATTATATAAATAGCCGTAGCCCCAACTCCAGAAGTTCAGGTTTTCGACCCGGTTGCCGGTTTTCACCTTCAATGTTTCGCCTGCTTTTATTTTCACTGAGGGGCTTGTCATCTTTTTCACCGTATTTCCGTCCAGATCTTCGATAATTACATCCAAAGAAAAGGATTTTTCGGCGGAAAATTCGTTTTTTACCTCTGCTTCTGCGTAAATCAGGGCATTCTTTTTTGTAACATCAATTTCGCGCGCATAAACATACGTGCCGGTTGTTCCCAGATTGCTGTACAAGGGCAAAGTCTGGTACAATTTGTTTGTAACATGCAGATACACATTTTTGGGAATACCGCCGTAGTTGGCGTTGAAATTTTTGTCGTTCCACTGATAACCTGAGCCGGTGGATTCTTCCTTGTATCGCCACGAGTTGTCGATGCGGACAGCCAGCACATTGTCCTTGCCGCCAAAGTTCGCGTAGTCGCTAATATCAAGCCCGCAAGCCATTACGCCGTTTTCGTGCATCCCCACATAGTGTCCGTTGATGTAGAATTTTCCGCCGAAACGGATGCCTTCAAATTCGAGGAATATTTTTTTGTCTTTGTCTTTTGCCGGTAATTTAAAATGCTTGCGATACCATACAATGGTGTCGGTGTGTTCATCTATGGCCACACGGAAAGCCTCATCTTCGTTGAATGCGGCAGGAAGAGTTATTTTTTTCCATGCTTGGTCGTTGAAATTGGCGTTTTGTGCATTTTCCACATCACCAATGGTCAACAGCCAAGCCGAATTAAAATTGTACTTGGTTCGTTCATTCCCTTCAAAACTGCGGGTAGCATAACCCTGAATGAATGTCGGTATAACTAATAATAGGAACAGATACTTTTTGTTCATGATATTGTATGTTGTTTTAAATGATTACAGGCTACAAAGGAACGCCGCTTCACTTGTAAATACAATGGATATTTATACGAATATATGGAAGAAATATCGGAGGAGACTAAGCCTACGGGTTATGCAGGGCAAACGCATGAAAATTTTTACTGCTTATATCTTTCGGTAAAGTTGCTGATATGAGCAAGAGATTCCTCCCTTTGGGCGGAATGACTCGCCTATTAGTGGTTTAAGGGATGAGGAAGTGGCGGCGAAGCCGCCACTTCCTCATCCCCTCTCCCAAAAAGGAGACCGTCATTCCGCCCAAAGGGAGGAATCTCATCCGTAACAGTAGTACTAAATTTTCATGCGTTTGCCTTGGCGAGTTATGGAAAAAATCGGACAAATCTCCATATTTTCGGATGATTGTATCTTCCCGCACGAATGAATAGAGCTTTACTTTGCAAAAACTAAATATTCAATTTATTATTTAATTATTCATATCATGAAAAAATTGACTTACTATTTATTTCTGACCGCATTAGTGATAGCGGCAGGTAGTTGGCATGGATTAAATGCCCAGTCGTACTACAAGGTACATCACATCAACGAAAATTTTAATGCCTTGGAAGAAACGGCTCTTCCCAATGGATGGTCGGCTCAAACCGGTACCGCCGGTCTCTTTACAAGAGGCGGTGGCAGGAGCATAAAATCGGGCGAATTGGTAACTTCGGGAGGCGGAAGCGGTCTCCGTGGTGTTGATATTATGTTCCCGTCTCCGCAAAGCAATACCGAAATCGGAACATCCGATACATGGTTTATTGAATTTGACTGGAAAGTGAACAAGGCGACCCAAGGCCCGAAAAATCTGGTCGGAATGGTGATTTCGGGGGCGGGCAGCCAAAACCCCTCTGGGGCCAATTGGTATTTAGCCGGTATTTTGGGACTCTATTCGTTTGGAGACGGCTATCTGCATTACTGGAATTTGGATCCGGAAGGGTATGAAGACGACCCTCTCTATTGGGATGAGGATGAAACGAACAAGAACGATTTGCTTACAAAAGCACATAATGGAAAAATCGGACCCGTTCTCAGACCGGGAAGCAATGCCTCTTTCCGAAGAGTAGGACGGACAGAAGGCACGGAAGAATTTATTCACTCGGCAGAAAAAGTAACAGCATGGAATGCTTCGACGAAGACAAATGTTGCTTATGTCGACAGTATAGCCTATCATATTGTAGCCAAACTGAATTTTGCTACTCAAACAATCGAAAGCCTGTCGATTACAGGAAGCGACAATGCCGAAAACACGCAAACTATTCTGAATATGCCTTTCCTTGCTCCATCTACTGTTGGAGAAGACACAACTATTGTAGCAAGAGATCAACGGATTGTGAGTGATATTTCTATTATTTCGAGTTTCAATACAAAACCCTCTGCCGCCGGTAATGGTAGCGATGCAAACCTCAATGCTACATTCGATAATCTGGAAATATATTATCTGAAAGAATCGGTGGGAACAACAGATGTTACCATTTATTATAAAGATCAGGACGGAAATACGGCAAAAGCGCCGAGAGTAGCCGAAAGTCAACAAAACAACGAGCTGTTTCGCTTGCAGGATGCCGATAAAATCTCTTTTGCCGATGGCGGTTTCTATTATGCCTACGACAAAACAGCTACAAGCAATGCCAATATAGATAAAGGCGACGATGGCGAAAGTATGCTTGTAAGTCCTGCAAACAATTCATTAACCGTTGTATTCAAAAAGAGCGTAGCCGCTGAAGGCACATTAATATGGACAGGAGCCGAAGGCCCGCAATGGAACGAAACAGACGGTAACTTCAAGGCAGGAGCTACAAGCGATTTGGGTTATCAAAAAGGACACGATGCCGAATTTTCGGATGCCTTGGCGCCTAAAGATATTGTAGTTGACACCACGATTGATCTGGGGACAAATGACATTACCATTTCCACCGGTGGATACAGTTTCTCCGGCACGGGTAAACTGACCGGAACAGGCCGGTTGCTTATCAATGCACCTGTTACGCTGGGTGTACAAAACAGCAACGTTGCCATTGTAAATACAACCGAAGCTATTCATATCAAACATCCACAGGTGGCCGACAGCTTGCAGGTAATAGACAATGCCCTGTTGAAATTGGAAGCCGGAGCTTCTTTTTCTAAAAAAATTATTGGAGCGGGCGAAGGTTCTACCCTCAATGTCGAAGCTCTTACGAGCATCAAAGACGCTAATTATGGCTTCACTATTGCCCATGTTTCTACGGTTAATTTCTATTTGAAAAAAGTTGGAAAGCAAGATGGTTCTTCGTGGACAGGCAATATGGCATCCATCTATCCCGAAAATGTTAAGCTCAATGTTATTAATGCATTGGATACCGATACAATAGCCGGATTTTCGGGCGTAAGCAACAATATGCAAAAAGTCAGAATGCATTTGGGCGACAGCGTTCGTCTGGTGCGCAATTATAATGAAGCCAATAACGAAGTTGTTACTTTCGGCGAAATCACAGGAACTGCCAAGTCGGTTATCGAAGGAGGCTTCGTTAGCGGACGTGTGCAAACTTATGCGGTGGGTAATCTCAATACCGATGCCGTATTTGATGGCGCTATTCGTCCTTACATGCTCACCAATCATACATTCAGGACAGACAATACCCTGCATCTGAATAAAATAGGTACCGGCAAATGGACGCTTACCGGACATGTCAACCATCCGGGCGACATCAGCGTGAAAGCGGGAACCTTGGAATTGCTTGGCAAAGTGGACGAATTGGTAACCGGCATTATAGTAGAGGCCGATGCCACATTGAAAACCGGCGCTATTGAGATTAAATCCTCCAATGTTATTGTAAATCCGCAAGGAACCTTGAAAGTTAAATCTACCGGTTTTGCAGGCGATGTACAAGTAAGCGGTACTCTGCAAGGAGCTGCAAGCATGTATAATTTAGGCTTGATAGACGCCAATTTGCAATTGACCGTCGATAATTTTGATGCAGGCAACTACGATGTAATCACTTCGGAATCGGATGTTACCATCATGCGCGGATCAATCAACCTGACGGTAAACGATGCCACAGCAGGTAGCATTATCAACCTGATTGCAGCCGGAAGCGGTATGGTTAGCTATCCCGAAGGTATCTCTACTTCGGTATTTGTGAATGGCGTAGATATTACTGCCAACACAGAAGAAACACCCGATGCCGAATTTGTATGGTTCCCCGAAACAGGCGAACTGAAAAGCTTGGTTACAAAACATTTCGAAAATGGTGTCGGACAGGTAGCTGCCGAAGCCAAAGAAGTGAAGCATGTTCAGTACTACGATTTACTGGGTCGTCCGGTAAAAGATAATGCGAAAGGCATTGTTATCCGCCGGACCGTTTACACCGACAACACTTCAAGTGTGGATAAAAGTATTCGTTAAATAACAAAGGAGGCTGTCTCAAAAGGTTTTTTGAAGGACTTTTGAGGCAGCCTTGTTTTAATTGTCTAAAAATTATGAGAAAAATCATTACTCTTTTATTGTTGCTGCTGTCGTTGCAAACGATGAATGCCCAACGCCAAATGGAACATCTCGACAGGGGTGTTGTGGCTGTTAATAAAGGTGGCGGCAAATTGTTTATTTCGTGGCGTTATTTTGCCACCGACACCGAAAATATCGCGTTCAACGTTTATCGGCAGATAGGATACGGAACGCCTGTTAAACTGAACAGCTCTCCCATAACCGGAGCAACCAACTACACATGGACTGTTTCGGGCGCCGGCCTGACTGTTGCATCGCGCGTGTATGTAAAACCGGTTGTCAATGGCGTGGAAGGCGCCGAAGAAGGTTCGTGGAGCCTTACGGCCAACATGCCCGCAGGTCGCATTGTGCGCGATTACCTCTTTGAACCCTTTCCGGCAGGTTATCCCGATATGAAAATGAAATTCTGTTGGCCCGGCGATTTAAACGGAGACGGAAAATACGATTTTATTGTTGACCGCCACCCCTCGGGAACAGCATCGGAAGATGGAGGAGACGAAATCGGCGAGATTGACGGCAGTTCGCCTTCATCGCATATTGATGCCTACAAAGACGATGGAACTTTTCTTTGGCGCATCAAGATGGGCTACAATGTCATCACATCCAACGGACACAACGATATGGTAACCGTTTACGATATGGACGGCGATAAGAAAGCCGAAGTGTTATTAGCGGTGAGCGAAGGGACAACCTTCCCCAACGGGCAAGTGATTACGGGAGCCGATGGTACGGTAACCGACTACAACGGCAAGGTGGGCTCGGCTCCCCAGTGGATAGCTATTGTGAGCGGCGAAACCGGCAACCTGATTGACACCATTGGATTGTCTCACTTCAACGATATAGCTACTACCCGCTCCGATAAGTGGAAACACGTTGCAGGGCATTTTATCATTGCCTATTTGGACGGGATTCATCCCTCATTAATTTATCAATACAAAAACAGGCAAGCATCCGGCCATTTTACCGGCGCTTACGGCGCTTGGAGTTATATCGGCGGAAAACTGGTAGAACAATGGGCCTGCCGCTTTTATGCTGAAGATACGGAATACGAAGCCCATCAGGTGCGTGTAGCTGATGTGGACGGCGATGGCAAAGACGAATTTGTTGAAATCAGCTATGTTATCGACGACGATGGTTCGTTGTTGTACCAAGCGCCGAATGTATCTCACGGCGACAGGCATTGCCTCGCCGACATCGACCCCGACCGACCGGGCTTGGAACAGTTTTTTATCCAGCAGACCAACATTATGGGTATGGGATTGTTTGATGCCATGAACGGAACAATGATTAAAGGACTTTATATGTCGGCGGTTGGCGATGTAGGCAGGGGTACTTGTGCGGCATTCGACCCAACACGCCGTGGTTTACAGTTCTATTCCACCATGCAAAGCAACCAATTGTACGATAGCAAAGGCAATATGATTATCGGCGCAAAAGGCAGTTTTCCCGCCGAAGCCTTGTGGTGGGGCAGCGATTTATCGCGCTGGGAAGCCGATGCCGTAGGTGGCGACAAGAATCCGGTACTGGAAGCTTACAGCGCCTCATCCAAATCCATCGGGCGAAGCGTCAATCTTTACAAGGCTTCGGAGAGCGGGGCGCCGAAAGATTACTATTTCTCCGCACCTAATGGCGGACGCGCCGCATTCTGGGGCGACTTGCTCGGCGATTGGCGCGAAGAACTGATCTATGCCCGTACCGACAGCAAAGGTTTTGTTATCTTGTCCACTTGGGACGAAACCGCTCATCGCCAGTATTGCCTGATGCAGAATCCGGCTTATCGTGGTCAGACTACGGCCAGAGGTTACTATCAAACGGCTGATGTGGATTTCTACATGGCTGCCGATATGCCTTTGCCTCCTGTTGCTCCGGTACAAACTGCCGATGTATATCTCACGAG
The DNA here is from genome assembly GCF_054601255.1 of Viscerimonas tarda. Taxonomy (NCBI): domain Bacteria; kingdom Pseudomonadati; phylum Bacteroidota; class Bacteroidia; order Bacteroidales; family Dysgonomonadaceae; genus Viscerimonas; species Viscerimonas tarda. The sequence goes on from NZ_BAAHWV010000004.1 coordinate 34,886, forward strand.
CAGCAATGCGCTGACTGCGGCTATCGCCGACGGCAAAAGCGTGATGCTGGACATACGAAACCCCAACACCAGCATTGCTCTGAATGAAAACATCGCGCCAACACGACTTTGGCTGATGAATCCGAAGGGGAAAAACTATACCATCGGCGGAACCGGCAAACTGACCGGCGCAGCGGATGTGGTAAAATCGCTGCAAGGAGACGTTACCCTGAACGGTAATCAGGATTATACTGGCCTTACCCGTGTTTCGGAAGGTCGCTTGTTTGTAAACGGCACATTGGCCGGTGCGGTGCGGGTGGATGCCCGAGGCGTAATAGGCGGTAATGCTACATTGAGTAGCGGTATTGTTTTGGAAACAGGGCTGAATGTGGAAGGCGGACGCATTGAACCGGGGAATGGAGCCGATTTGGGTACATTAACCATTGTAGGCAACTTGTCCTTACCCGGTCGCAATAACCTGGCGTTTGATATTGACCAAACCAAACCTGTAAAGAATGACCAACTGGTTATTCAAGGCGATTTCACGGTTACGGGTACCAATCACAGTTTTGTTATCAATCCGCTGACAACACCGCAGTCGGAAACCTTGACGTTGATTACTTTTACTGGAACAAGCAATGCTATGGCAGCTAATTTTTCGGTAAAAGGCTTGGAAGGCATTCCGTACAATTTGATTTTTGAAGCAAACGCCATTAAATTGGAACTTGTTGAGCCTCGTGTGGCAGGCAGCGTAGTTTGGAAGGGCGGACAGAGCGCCATTTGGGATTTCCGGACAGAAAACTTTGTAAAGGAAACAACCGATGTTGTTTTTGTACCCGGCGATGTTGTAACATTTAACGACAATGCTGTAAACAAAACCATTACCATTAACGAAACCATGCCGGTTAACGGACTGACGTTTGCCAACAATGCCAACTACAGCATTAGCGGACAGGGTGTTATCAGCGGTACAAGCGGCTTGAACAAAACGGGAACCGGAAAAGTGTCGCTATTGACTGAAGAAAACACTTTCACCGGCGGTATCGACTTTGCCGACGGCGTACTCGAAGTATCTTCGCTCAAAGACGGCGGATTACCCAGTTCTATCGGCGCCTCGTCGGCGGACGCAAGCAATTGGATTATGCGCAATGCTACCCTGCAAACCACTTCGCAAATGGTGACAAACCGCAACATGACGGTCGTAGGCAAGCTGACGGTCAACAATCCGGCATCGAACAACAGCGTAGCAATAAACGGAAATATAACCGGAACCGGTATATCGCTCGAACTTACAGGCAACGGTGTGTTGAACTTGCAGGGCAATAACTCTTTCAGTAATGTAACGGTTAAAAGCGGAACACTGTCGTTGAGCAATGTCGAGGCCAATACAACTGCATTGGGCAATGCTCCTGTTACGCTCGAAGGCGGTACGCTCCAAATGCGGGATGCCAACAGCACAAGTACTGTTGGCCCATGGACCAATACCATTGATGTTCCCGAAGGTAAATCGGCCAAATGGAATTTGCCCATGCGCTGGAATTTCACCAATAAATTAACCGGAAAAGGCGCGCTCACTATCAATGTGCCATACGTTCGCGCTGAATTTAGAGGCGACTGGTCGGCTTTTGAAGGAAACCTCAATATCACCGGCTCCGAGTTCCGCATCAACAACAATTACGGCTACGGGAAAGCAACGCTGAATCTGGCATCCGGCGTATCTGTTTATCATTTATCGACGGGAAGAACTATTAAACTTGGCGGATTGTCCGGCGTAGATGGCTCGAAATTATCCGGCGATAATACAACCTGGACTGTCGGTGGAAATAATGCTTCCGTCTTGACTTATGCCGGCCTTATCAGCGGAACAGGCTCTAAACTGACCAAAGAAGGTACAGGTACGCTGACCCTGAGCGGCGCGAATACCTATACCGGCCTGACAGACGTAACCGGCGGAACGCTGTTGATTGCCAACACCACAGGCAGCGCCACCGGAACCAATAACATTACGGTACGCACCGGCTCCAGATTTGGTGGAACGGGAAGCGTAACAGGCAATGTGTCAGTATATGCAAACAGCTACCTTTTCCTGCAAAACAACGCTTGCGCGACCATCACTATCGGCGGAAGTTTGTCCTTGGCGGCCAATGCTGTTTTGGCGATAGATGTGAATCCCTCCAACGGACAGTCGGATGTGGTGAAAGCAGGCAGTGTAACCGTATTGGGCAATTTGGAGATAACGCCAACAACCGGCTCGCTTCAAAGCGAAGCATCGTTCAAAATCTTCAACACAAGCGGAACAATCAGCGGAGCATTTGCACAGATTACGCCGCAACCTGCCGCCGGTTTTGAATGGAGTCAAAGCCGCTTGTCGGAAGGTATCATCGAACTGAAAAGCTCGACAGGTATAAGGGATGCAGTGTCTGAACAAAAAACAGTGAAAGCTGTGGAATACTACAACACCCTGGGCCTTGTCCTGAATGAAAACGCTAAAGGATTCGTTATTTGTAAAACGATTTATGAAGACGGCAGCGTGAAAGTAGAGAAATTATTTAAAAAGTAACAACCACAGAATGACTACCGGATACTTGTCCCGGGAAAAGAAAGGGCAATATCCGGTAGTCATTCGACTAAAAATTATATATCAATTACTAAAACAAAGAGAAAATTTATGAAAAAAATCTACACCTTTTCGATGACTATGCTACTGAGCCTGTTTTCATTAGCGGCAGTTGCACAAGTTTCCATTGATGCAAGTACGGCTTGGTGGAACAATGAAACGTTTGAAAGTTATACTTGGGGAGAAAACAATGATGGTTGGTCGAGTGCAAATGCAAAAATTCAGGATATAGGGAGTAGTGCTACAACAGGAACTGCAATAGATCAGGTTTTAGCATTTACCACAGCGGCCTCATGGGGTACCGGTAGTAATTTCACCAATATCAGCAAAAGCTTTTCGTCCTTGTCGGGTGCATTGTATGTAAAGACCTCATTTCATCATGGAACCAGAGGGTCGAAATATGCTTTGTATGATAGTGATGACCAATTGGTTTTTGAGTTTGGAGGTATAAATAGCAGTTCTAGTCCGGTCGTTTTTTTTACAGGGAAAACGGCTGCCGAAGTGGGCTTGTCGAGTACCAGGGATAAATGGACAGATGTTGAATTTGTGCTGGATTTATCAGCGAATAAGATTTTGAAAATCATTTTAACACATGGCGACAATACTAAAACATTTGAAAACTTTGATTTATCCACAACAACTACCGCTACACAAGCTAACGTGAAAACATTAAAGGTAACGTCCAATGAAGGCTATGCACGTGCCGGCCTTGATAACACCACTATCGCCCAATTGCTTGCCGACAATATCAAAAGTCTTGCAGGCGATACCGAATTGCAGACTTTGGATGCGACTGAAGTCAGCAAAACATATTCTGTAACCGCTTTCACTACCGCTATGGGCGTGGATGTGAATGTAGCTGCCGGAACAAAAGCGAATATTGCATGGACTATTTCGGATTGGGGAACATTGCCAGTCGGCGAACAAGCGAATGTTTCGCTTACCCGCAGCGCCACCGATTATGCTTCGGCCACGCTGATTACTACCGGTGTTGTTCCGGCTGACGCAACCATTACCTTGAAAGCTAAACTTGGCGATATTGAAGTAACAAAAACGGTAACCTTGAAAACAGCCAATGCTTCCGCTTTATTGGCCGAATTGAACTCTGAAATTGCAATAGCTTCGGCTTTGGACGATGCTGTTACGGATGCAAATCCCTACCTGACAAGCGTTATCGGCACATTGACAACTGCCATTGGCGTTGCTCAAAACGTGTATGACAACAGTACGGATGCAACCGCCATACAGACTGCAATTGAAACTTTGAAAACCGCCGAATTGACCTTTACAGCCGCATTGGCGATTTATGATAATTATGTAGCTTATATTGCAACCGTTCAGGAAGCACACGATGCTGAACTGCGGGCACAAGATTTCTTCACAACCATCAAAGCGCCTTTAGCTTCGGCCATCGGCACAGCCAATGGAGCCAAAGCCACAGTAAGTTCTACCGGCGCTATTACTGCCGCTCAAACTGCTTTGGAAGATGCGCTGACTGCATTCAACGAAGCAATATCGCATTTCACCGGTCTGGAGGCAAGCATTGCAAGCGCAACAACTGCTTATAATGCAGCCAACGTGCGTGTGGGAACTAAATTCCTGAACTATGCCGCCGCCGGTGTGGAAAGCTTGAATGCCGCTATTTCGGACGCTAATACCGCCTTGAGTGCGGAAACTACTACCACGGCTTTGGATGCCGCCAAAGCGACAGTAGAAAACGCTTTAACACTCAGCCGCATAGCTCCGGGAGAAATTCAGTACAAGATTTATACTTACGGAGAAAGCAACTCAAATACGCCCAGCGACAAAAAAACACTCTATGTGGATGAGAGCGGCGGAACGCCTGCGCTGAAATCTATGCTTGCAGCAGATGTTGCAGAAGATACCGCCAATAAATGGACAATTGTTGAAACAGCTGCCAATCAATATACCATCCAGAATGTGGCCACAGGCAAGTATTTGACGGTAGTCGGATTATCCGATGCGCCCGCAACAATCAGTTTGCCCGAAACAAAGGCAGGCAGTGCAAACATTATTACTGTTGACGACGGTTATTTCTTCTATGGCATTAAAGTGGATAGCAACTATTTGAGACAACGGAATGCCGACCTTGCTCTCCAGTCGTATGGCAGCGATTTAGGCCGTTTCGATACCGCTTTCCAATTTGAAGAAGTTGGCGGGCCTACCACATTGTTGCCATCGGTTTTGGACAGCGACAAGGTGATTGGCGTTCAGTATTACAATTTGCAGGGAACGGCGGTTGCTTATCCTGCTAAAGGAGGCTTGTATATTGTTAAAACCCGGCTCGAATCGGGCAAAGTAATGGCTAAAAAGGTGTTTATTAAATAAAGTGAATGATGTTTATTATCTGGAGGGTGGACTAAGGTTCACCCTCTTTTTGTTTTACCCTCATCCCCCTTTCCTGTATTCGGAGGGCGCTTTCCCAAACTGGGCTTTGAAACATTTACTGAAGTAGAGCGAATCGTTAAACCCTACCTGATAAGAAATTTCGGAGATGTTCAGGTCGGTTGTTGCCAACAGTTCCGCCGCTTTTTTCATGCGCATGGTTCGGAGGTATTCGTTCGGGGCGCAGCCGGTTATTCCCTTTAGCTTTTCGTAGAAACTGGTGCGTCTCATACGGGTTGCCTGCGTAAACATATCGACTACCGAAAAATCGGTGTTCCCCATATTTTTCTCAATCAACCGGTTCACTTTCTCCAGCAGCTCTTTATCCTTATCGGTGAATGTAAGCAGTTGATTGGTAACGCCCGGTTCTTCTGCAAATTTCTGGCGCAATTTTTCGCGTTGTTCTATTAACTTCACAATCCGCAGCAACAGATATTTGGTGCTGAAAGGTTTGGTTATGTACGAATCGGCGCCTGTCTGTATTCCTTCCAAACGGTGTTCTTCGGACGAATGAGCCGTCAGGAGGATGACAGGGATGTGGCTGGTCAGAAAATTATCTTTCAGCGTCCGGGTAACTTCAAATCCGCTGATGCCCGGCATCATTACATCGCAGACAATCAGGTCGGGTTGTTCCAGGGACGCTTTTTCCAAGCCTTCTGTTCCGTTTTTGGCTGGGAAGACATTGAAATGCAGCCCCAACTGACTGATTATAAATTCGCGGACATCATCTTCGTCTTCAATAATCAGAATTTTATAATTACTGAAACGGCTGTCAATATTCAGCGCTTCCTCGTTGCCGGTTATTGTTTCTTCGTTATCAATACCTGCGTTTGTCTGGATTGAGGCCTGGGGCGTTATAATTTCTTTTTTTGAATAATTGGCATTGGATAAAGGGACGGATACGCTAAAGCAAGCGCCGCCCAATTCCGAGTCGGAATATTCTACTGTTCCTTTATGCACGGCGGCCAATTCGGCTGTGAGGTGCAAGCCGATGCCTGTTCCGCCCTGCACATTGCTCATTTGTGCGAAACGGACGAAAAGCGAACCGCGCTTATCTTTCGGCACACCCGGGCCGCTGTCGGCCACGCTCAAGGTCATCTTATCGTCCTGTGCCGAGAACATTACTTTGACGAGAATAACACCATTCCCGGGCGTATGTTTCACGGCATTCGACAATAAGTTGTACATGATTTTGTCGAATTTGTTTACATCCAACAACTGCTCGTGCGCCGACAAGTCGGACACAAACAGCAAGCGGATATTTTTCTTATCGGTTACTTCTTTGAAAGTTTGCGTAATATCGCGAAAAAAGCCAATAACTTCCGTCCGCTCTACTTCCAGTTCCAAGCCTTTATTCTGCAATTTCCTGAATTCGAGCAGCTGGTCGATGAGGCGGAGCAAACGCGATGAACTCTTTTGGAGCTGCCCGACTAGTTTGATAGCCGGAGCCGGTAAATTCCCGGTTTCGTTCAGGCTATCAATAGCGCCTCGTATAATGGTTAGCGGCGTACGGAACTCGTGGGAGATATTGGTGAAAAACCGGAGTTTGTATTCTGTCAGTTGCTGCTCAACTTTCACAGCCGTATGCAGGCGATGGATGTGCAGCATGACCTTTATGGCAAAAAAGATAGCCATAGCGAGCAACACCGTATAAATAAGGTAGGCCCAAACCGATTTCCAGAAAGGTGGCATTATCTCAATTTCCAGCACGGTTTCTTCCTCTGTCCAAATGCCAAAGCTATTACTGCCTTTTACTTTGAAGCGGTAGGTTCCCGGAGGAATATTCCGGTAAGTGCCAATATTGTACCGTGTTACAGGGTTCCATTTTTTTTCGTAGCCTTCCATGTAATAGGTATATTGGTTAAATTCGGACGATTGGAAATTCAACATGGCAAATTCGATGTTGAACGAATTTTGGTTGTATTTTAGCCGAATTGATTTTGTTTGCGTAATGCTTTGGGCGAGCGGCGAATCATCTTCTTCGGGACGAATGGTCGCGCCGTTTATTTTCAAGCCGCTGATAACCACCGGAGGCGTATAGGCATCGTATTTTATTTCCTCGGGTTGAAAGATGTAAACGCCCGAATAGTTGCCAAACATCAATTTGCCGTTCTGTGTTCGATAGCAGGATTCGGTATTGAATATGCGTGCTTGTTCCTCCTCCGAAAAGCTAAAGTTCTCGAAGCGTTCGGTTTGCGGATCGAATTTGGATATGGCTCCTTCGGTGCTGACCCAGATATTTCCCTCGCTATCTTCCAGAATACTTTGGATGACTTCGTTCGACAATCCGTTTTCGGAGGTGTAGTGTTTAAACCAGGAGCGTTCGATTGGCTTTTCGCGTACCAAAAGGTTCAGTCCGCCGCCGGTAGTTCCAAACCAGATACGGCCGCGACTATCTTCGTAAATTGCTTTTACTTCGTTGTTGTTGATTGATTTCCCGTTGTTCGGATCAAACTGAAAATGGAGGTATTTACTCTCGTCCCGTATCACTTCGTCGGGATTAAAAGCCACCACTCCATTGTCCGACCCTGACCATATCCATCCGGTATGGTCATGCATAATCGTTCTTGACCGGCTTGGCCCGAGTATTTTCCGGAACTTTACTTCGGGAGCGTTAATATCCGCATAATGCAATCCACCGCCAAACGATGCCACCCAGATACGGTTTTTGGAGTCGAATGTAAAGTCAAAAACATAGTCGCTGGTAAGATCCTGTTTCGAAATATCCTGCAAGTGGTATTGGCGAACAGCATTACTTCCCGAAAGTGGGTAAACCAGCAAGCCATCTCCCCGTGTGCCAATCCATATATTGCCTTTTGTGTCTTCTCCGGCGCAGTAGGGCAGGCCATTGGCTATTTTGTGCGTCTGTTGCCGGACAAAAAGCGAATCGTAGATGTGCAGGTTGCCGCTCCGCGTACCCAGCCAGAAACGGCCTTTCGTGTCCTGATAAATCATGCGGACGGAATTATCCCTGTCGTTAACATCGTTTGGGTTGGGATACAAAACCTGAACAGGATAGTCGCTCAACGAAATTTTGCTGATACCGGCAAACTCTGTCCCTATCCATATTTCGCCCGATTTATCTTCGGTTATGCACAACAGGTAATCGGACGATAATTTGCTATTGTGAGTGGTATAATGATGCATTTGTCCGGCGCTTGTATCTATCACGAAAAGGCCGTTGCCATAGGTTGTTATCCAAATAAAATTGCGGGTATCCTGATAAACCGAATAACGTTCGGCATCTATAATAGCCAGAATTTGAGGCGGTATCAGATTGATTTTCTGAAAATTACCCTCAGGAAGCTGTCTCCAGAGATTGCCGGAAAAATTATGTACCCATTTATTTCCTTTGTTGTCGGTATATATGTTGGCATTTTGCGGTACATCATTGTTAAACAGCTCATTGGAAGAAATGAATCGCTTTTTTTTGACATTAAACCCTGTCATGCCGGTTTTAGAAGCGATGAGGAGAACTTCGTTATTCAATAACTCCACCCGATTTATCAGATTAATTGTGCCGGAAGGATAGGCGATGGGAGGAAGTAATTTTTGTGTGTTTAAATCGAAAGGCAGGATATGGTCATTGTTAACAAAATAGAGTTTGTAATCTACTTCAAAAACCCATGGTGTACGTAATTTGTCAAGAACTTTTACGACACGATCGTTTTTATCCAGCCGATAAACTCCGGCGTTTGTTCCAATCCAAATCTGCCCGAAAGCATCTTCGTGGAGAAATGGAGCTGAAGAAGAGCCTAACTCCTTCTCTGTCAATAATAAAGTCTGCAATTTTCCGCCCGAATGCCGAATACGGCAACATCCGTTTTCCCTCGAAAGCCATATATCGCCATTGGAGCAGTTGAGTATTTTTGTGTAATTTTTTTGTTTGTCTTCGGGGGCATAGTCAACAAAACTTTCGGTTCTTGGATTGTAACAGTCGATTGTTTTTGCTACTGTCTGAATCCAGATATAACCGTAATCGTCTTCAACCAGACTTCGTATCCGGTTATCGCTGAGCGATGTAACATTTGTCGATTGTGGGAATATGGTGTTAAATTCTTTGCCGTTGTAGCGGTTCAAGCCGTTAATGGTGCCAAACCACATAAACCCCGTCTTGTCCTGAATGGCGCATCTGACAGTATTTTGCGACAAGCCATCGCGCTCGCTTATCCTTTCGAAGTGGAGGTTTTCTATGGCTAAAAGCTGACTCGAAAATAGTATAAGATACAAAGTCAACAATATGGAAATATTCTTGAAGTGTTTCATGTTCGTATCAAATTTAGGACAAATATACGATAAAGCGGCGAAATTTGTGAGAGAAATCCATACAAATGAATGATTTTCCATTAAATCGTACATAATTGCATCGGTTCGTATTAATCATTGCGCTTATTTTGCAAATAAAAAAAAAGATGAAACGAATTGTCTTAACCTTTGTTGTAGTTGGATGCTGTTTGCTGCAAGCATATTCGCAAGTTTTGCCGGCCAGGCAGGAGATATTAAATACTATGGTTCGTGTGAACAAGTACTTTATGGATAAATATCCCGATAGTAGTCAACCATCGAATGTAAAAAATAAAGTTCGTCCGAGCAATATATGGACGAGGGGTGTGTATTACGAAGGATTGGTTGCCCTGCATCAAATTTATCCGAAAGATGAATATTATAAATATATGATTGACTGGGCCGAGTTTCATCATTGGGGGATGCGCAACGGCAACACAACCCGCAATGCCGATGACTATTGCTGCGGTCAGATCTATATCGACCTCTATAAGATGTCGCCCCAACCCGAGAAAATCCGAAACGTGAAAGCCTGCATGGATATGCTGGTCAATACGCCACAGGAAGACGATTGGTCGTGGATAGATGCCATTCAGATGGGAATGCCCGTGTTGGCAAAACTGGGCGAACTGACCGGCAACACGGCTTATTACGAAAAGATGTACCAAATGTACTTGTTCAGCCGTAACAATCATGGCGGTAAAGGTTTATATAACCCCGAAGAAGGTTTGTGGTGGCGCGATGCCGATTTTGTACCACCTTACAAAGAACCGAACGGCAAAAACTGCTATTGGTCGCGCGGAAATGGCTGGGTATATGCCGCTCTGGTGCGGGTATTGGAAACTATTCCTGCCGGCGAAGCGCATCGAAAGGAGTATGTGGATGATTTTATCGCCATGTCGGAGGCCTTGAAAAATTGCCAGCGAACCGATGGTTTCTGGAATTCCAGCCTGCACGACCCCGGCAATTTTGGCGGAAAGGAAGCTACCGGAACTTCGCTTTTTGTTTACGGCATAGCCTGGGGTATCAACAATAACTTGCTGGACAGGGAAACGTATCTGCCTGTTTTGTTGAACGCTTGGACAGGCTTGGTGAAGGAGTCGGTACAGCCCAACGGTTTTTTGGGCTGGGTGCAAGGTACAGGTAAAGAACCGAAAGACGGTCAGCCACTCAGTATCAGTAAAATACCCGATTTTGAGGATTACGGCGCCGGATGCTTTTTGTTGGCCGGCAGCGAGATGTATAAACTGAAAGACACATCTCCGGCTAGTCAGACCTACGTTTTCTCTCAAAACCTGACCAATGGTATTCTGGTAAAACCTTCCGACATCTATTCGCCGAAAAAAGGCTATGGCTTCGATTTGGAAAAGAATGAAAACACATTTTTCTTTTCCACCGATTTACCCGAGGGAGATTACGATGTAACCCTCGTACTTGGCAGTTCGGATAAAGCCTCCGAAACAACGGTCAGGGGAGAATCGAGGCGGTTGTTTCTTGAAAAAATAAAGACAAAGAAAGGGGAATATTCCACCCAATCCTTTACGGTAAACATTCGCAACAAGCATATTACTTCAACCAAGGATGTCAGGCTGAAAGCCAGGGAAGCCAATAAATTGAACTGGGACAACAAGCTGACTTTGGAATTTAGCGGGACAAATCCGTCCGTACAAAGCATCGGCATTCAACCTTCCAAAAATTCGGTAACTGTTTTCATTTGCGGCAATTCTACGGTTGTTGACCAGGACAATGAGCCTTGGTGTGGCTGGGGACAGATGATTCCTCGCTTTTTCGGGCAAGGTGTTGCGTTTGCCAATTATGCCGAATCGGGCGAATCGGCCAGTTCGTTTATTGGCGCCGGACGTTTGGAAAAGCTGCTGACAAAAGCCAAGGCCGGAGATTATATATTAGTAGAATTTGGGCATAACGACCAGAAACAAAAAGGCGAAGGAAAAGGGCCATGGACGTCTTTCACCAACGAGTTGAAAGTCTTCATTGCCGAAGCGAGAAATAAAGGATGTCATCCCGTATTGCTCACGCCAACGCAACGCCGCAATTTTGACGAAAACGGTAAAATCGTTAATACCCACGAAGAATATCCCGATGCGGTTCGTAAATTAGCTGCCGGTGAAAATATTCCGTTAATAGACCTTCATCAAAAAACCAAAATACTGTACGAGGCGCTGGGAAAAGAAAAATCGACCAAAGCATTCGTTCATTATCCTGCCGGAACCTATCCCGGACAAGCAAAAGAATTGAAAGACAACACCCATTTCAATTCTTACGGAGGCTACGAAATAGCCCGTTGCGTGATAGAAGGAATCAAGGAAAACAAGCTGAAAGATATTTTACAACATTTACGTCCGGATGTCCGCGCGTTCAATCCCCAAAAACCGGATGACCAGAAAAATTTCTCATTACCGCCAAGCCCATTTACAGAAATAGAAAAACCGGACGGAAATTAAGAATTGGTTTTTTTTTGATGACTTTGGGATGGAAAGCAAAAAGCCCAGGGCAAACCTTGAAAAATTTTAGAACCACTATTGCGAATGAGATTCCTCCCTTTGGTCGGAATGGCTTGCCTGTTAGTTGTTTAAGGGCGTAGGAAGCGGCGGCGAAGCCGCCGCTTCCTACGCCCCTCTCCCAAAAAGGAGAGCGTCATTGGTACCAAAGGGAGGAATCTCCTGCTCATATCAGCAACTTTACCGAAAGGCATAGGCAGTAAATTTTTCATGCGTTTGCCTTAGCAAAAAGCCCGTAAAATTAGCGTTTTACAGGCTTTTTTATTTGATATGTTGCTATTTAGCGTAGCAGAAATGCAGCATTTAAGGAAACAAAAAGCTAAATTTGTAACTTAAAAACGAAGCGCTGTACAAAATTGAAATAAAACGTCCTATATAATGCGATTATACATCCCATACGCATACTTCTTTTCGCAATATTTTTGTGTTAAAGATAATGGCCCAAACGCCTTATTACGGACAGTAAATAATTACAAATAAATAAATTCCATGAAAAACTTCAAAGATTTAAAAGTATGGTTTGTTACCGGTGGTGCAACGAAAAAATTACTCCTGATAACAATCGTTTTGTTAACAGGCGCTTGCGGGGCTTTAGCTCAGGACGCTAAAAAGCCGGAAACGTTTATCATAGGCGACAAAACTTTTCTGCTCAACGACAAACCCTTTGTTGTTAAAGCCGCCGAAATCCATTATCCACGTATCCCACCTGAGTATTGGGAACACCGCATTCAAATGTGTAAAGCATTGGGTATGAATACGCTTTGCCTCTATATATTCTGGAATATACACGAGCAGCAGGAAGGACAATTCGACTTTACGGGCAACAACGATGTGGCTGCTTTTTGCCGTTTGGCGCAAAAACACGGGGTGTACATCATCGTGCGCCCCGGACCTTATGTGTGCGCCGAATGGGAAATGGGCGGATTGCCCTGGTGGCTCCTAAAAAAGAAAGACATTCGCCTGCGCGAACAGGATACTTATTTTATGGAACGTGTTCGCCTCTTTGAACAGGAAGTTGGCAAACAACTTGCGCCGCTGCAGCTTTCGCAGGGCGGAAATATTATTATGGTGCAGGTGGAAAACGAATATGGTTCGTATGGCGAAAATAAACCCTACATTGCAGCTGTGCGCGATATGGTGAAGGAAGCAGGATTTACCGGTGTGCAACTTTTTCAGTGCGACTGGAACTCGAATTTTGAGAAAAATGCACTGCCCGACCTGCTTTGGACAATGAATTTTGGTACGGGTGCAAAAATTGACGACCAATTCCGCCGCCTGAAACAGTTACGCCCCGACACGCCCTTGATGTGCAGCGAGTTTTGGAGTGGCTGGTTCGACAAATGGGGCGCCCGCCACGAAACGCGCGATGCCCGCGATATGGTTGCTGGCCTGCGCGAAATGCTGCAAAAAAACATATCATTTTCGCTGTATATGACACACGGCGGAACGAGTTTTGGACACTGGGCAGGCGCCAATTCTCCGGGCTTTGCGCCGGACGTAACTTCTTACGATTACGATGCACCCATCAGCGAGGCCGGTTGGACTACGCCAAAATTCTACGAACTTCGCGCCATGATGCAAGAATTTTTGCCCAAGGGCGAAAAACTTCCCGCCGTGCCCAAAGCCCTGCCTGTAAGCGCATTCAAGCAAGTAGAGCTTACGCAGGTTTCGCCCTTATTCGAAAATCTGCCTGCTGCCCAAAAAACGGCGGATATTCAAACAATGGAAACATTCAATCAGGGCTGGGGAAGTATTTTGTATTCAACCGTTTTGCCCGAAATTAAGGGACAAAGCCGCCTCACGCTGACCGAAGCGCACGATTTTGCACAGATTTTTGTTGACGGAAAATACATCGGCAAACTCGACCGGCGATTGGGCGAAAAAGACCTCGTATTGCCCTCGGTTGGTAAAGGAGCCAAGCTCGATATTTTGATAGAAGCAATGGGACGAATAAATTTTGGGCGGGCAATCAAGGATTTCAAAGGCATTACCGAAAAGGTGGAACTTAGTATTGATGTTGACGGACAGACATTTACGGCTAACCTCAAAAATTGGGAAACCCGGCTTTTCCCTGCCGATTACGAGTTTGCAAAATCTTTCGCTCTTGCTGGTCGGGTTCGCAACAACACCCTCCCGAATCCAATTGGTTACTACCAAGGTAAATTCACCATCAACAAGCTTGGCGATACCTTTATAGATATGCAGCATTGGGGCAAAGGAATGGTGTGGGTAAATGGGCGCTCGCTTGGCCGGTTCTGGAACATCGGCCCGCAGCAAACCTTATTTTTGCCCGGCGCCTGGCTGAAAAAAGGCGAAAACGAAATTATTGTACTCGATATAATTGGCCCCAACCGGCCTGTGGTCGAAGGTCTTTCCCAGCCATTACTGGATAAGTTGCTTAATGCACAGCCGATTATTCATCGCATCGAAGGACAAAATCTGAATTTGCAAAACGAAAAAGCATTTTTCAGTTCTTCGTTTGCCGCAGGAAACGGTTGGCAGGAAAAGAAGTTCGACAAAGCGGTTAGCGGACGTTATATTTGCATCGAAGTACTTAATGGGCAGACAGCGAGCGAATTGGCGCAAATAGCCGAATTGTATTTATTGGACGATAAAGGCGAACGCATTCCCCGCGAAGCTTGGACTATTCCCTTTGCCGACAGCGAAGACATCAGCAAAGGCAATCGCGCTGCCGACAAAGCCTTCGACTTGCAGGAAAGCACGTATTGGGGAACCATGCAGGGAATGCCCTATCCGCATCAACTGGTGATTGATTTGGGGCGTGTTTGCAACGTTTCGGCCATTCAATACCTGCCCCGCATGGAAAGTGGCGCCCCCGGCAGCGTAAAAGATTTTCGACTGTATATTCGTAACGATAATTTCAACTAGATATGAAACGGACTTTCGTAATATTAATCATTTTATTATCAGTAACTTGTGTGTTTTCGCAAAACCATAATCGCCAGCCACGCGAAAATGTTCCGCTCGATTCTATTCGACTGAGCGACCCCTTTGTTTTGGCAGACAAAAACTCGCAAACCTATTATATGACAGGTATGGGCGGCATGTTGTGGAAAAGTAAGGATTTGCAGCGTTGGACAGGCCCATTCCGGGTGGTGCAACACAATCCGAACTCGTGAATGGGTGAGCGTCCGAGCATTTGGGCGGCGGAAATTCACGAGTACAAGGGCAAATATTACTATTTTGCCACATTTACCAACAACAGCCTGAAAATTGATACCGTAAAAGGCAATGCCATCGACCGGCGCGCCTGCTACATTCTGGTCAGCGATAAGCCGGACGGAATGTACAAGCCCTTTGGCGATGCCGATTATTTGCCTGCAAATCAGCCTACTCTCGATGCTGCTTTGTGGCTGGAAGACGGCAAACCCTATATGCTTTACTGCCACGAATGGCTGCAAAACTGGAACGGAACGGTAGAGGCCATACCCTTGAAGCCGGATTTCAGCGGAGTGGACGGCAACAGAAAAGTGCTGTTTTTTGCCTCGGATGCGCCTTGGAGCAAGGAAAAAACGCCCAACGGCAGAGATATTCCAAACAAGGTAACAACCAGCTTATCATGTTTATGTAAATTCAATCAACTGCAAAAGTACAACGTTTTTAGCTATAATTGTAACTAATGCGAATTAGTAGTGGATTTTTATATTTTGTTATAAGTAAAATAGCCCCTTTTTTACCACATGTTCCTCGCCAGCAATGCGGAATGTTTCACCGCGTTTGATTGCTGTTGTTATCATATTAAAACGGCTCATCTTCGCTTTTTTGATATTTACTGCAAAAGGTTGCCAAATGGCGTATGGCGTTTTCTATGCGTTTTGCCATCTCGGATGGGGTTTTGCCGTTAAGCAAAAAATTCCATTCTTTTTTTCAGCAATTACTCTTTGGGTTCCCTTTTCAATTACACGATAACCGTTATAGTCGTATGAAATATAACCATTTTCAATTTTCGTGAAATTTGTCGCATAATGACATTCAGAAACAAAAGATTCGTCTTTCTGTGTTCCCGAAATAACTATCTCACATTCGGTAACTGTGATTTTCATATCATTAGGATACCACCTTTGAGCAAAAACATATTCAGGTAATTTGCTTTCCAACCATTCGATTGTCGCCTCTTTGGTTTGCGCATTGGCAGCAAACGTGCTTGCTATAAAAGCAAGTCCTAAAACTAATTTTTTTACTGATTTCATGTTATTAAACTTTACCAATTTCATAAATATCATTATCGGTTATCCATCCTAAAATTTCTTCCGAATTTTTCCCTGTTTGGGTAACAAATACGTCTTCACAATTCTCTAACCTTTCCATTTCTGTTTTGGCATCTAATAACGTGGCTGTTTCGGAAACAAAACCTGCCGAATCTTTCAGTTTTTCCCGAATATCTTTGCTACCTGTCAAAAAATCGTTCAGTGTTTTAGATGCTGTGTCTGTTTCAGGCAATCCGTAGAGATATTCTAACATAACTAACCTGTGAACTATGCAATCAATTTTTTTCGCTTTCTCGCTGTTGAAAACAGGAAAACGATTAAATGGTTTAAACTCCTCCATTTCAATAATTTCGGACAAAGGATTCTCGCCATGTAAATCGAGATATAGCGTTTTAATCTCTTTAACAGGCTTCATTACCGAAAGCACGGAGCGACTTTGTAATTTTTGTTCGCCTGCGGTTAATTTATTCAGCAGTTTTTCGGTTGATTTATTGGCAGCATCCAAATTCTCTTTTGTAAAATAGAATGCCAAAACCGTTCCGAACCAAGTTGCCCAAAGCGGTAATAAACTTTGTCCGATAAAGTTGAAAGCTTCTTTTTTAGTATCTAACAGCCAAAGACTTAAACCTGCTATTGCTAATGTTGCAACAATAACTCCTCCCGTTACCCACTTTGCAATTGTATTTGTTGTTTCATTTTTGCCGTGGTTTTCTTGATTGTTTTCTGTTTGTAAGCTCATAATTGTAAATGTTTTAAATTATTTCATTAGATATTTTAATTAAAATATTTGACAAGCAATTAATCAACCTGTTGTTTATTGCCGGGTCATTTAGCAAAGCGACATCTGCGGTATTGTCGTGGAACAGCCATTCCAAAAGAACGGCAGGGTGTTTGGACATTAATTCGTTAAAATTTGCCTCTTTGTCCAAATCTCCATCTGAATTGTCTGTTCGCCAATGAGTAATATCATGGAAAAATTCGTTTATTAACGCGTTTAAAATTTTTGTTGCGTAGGCATCGGATTTTGTTGTTCCTTTTGTTGTGTAAATTTCTACGCCGCGTGCTGCATGCCAACTGTTTCCATCGCCTGGAGCAGCGTTAGTATGCAAACTGAACACAAAAGCGTTATCAATTTTATTTTCTTCCTTAACCCGTTGCCATACATCGGTTATTGTTTTTTCGCTGTCTGGCGCAATCAAAATGGTTTCAACACTCGATTCTTCTAAATTGGACTGGACTTTGCCCAAAATATCCCTGCTCCATTTGTATTCCAAATGAGAGCCATCAATACTTCTTTTACCCGGAGTATCTACTGCATGGGCTGCTGATAAAATAATTTTTTTTGACATTTTAAAATCTCCTATAATTTAAAATTAAACATATTGCTAATTAAACAATTAAAACAAATCCTCACTCTTACAAAAACTGTTCAAGTGATGAATTGCTTTTTCTATTTTCTTGATTTCTGATGTTGGGGTTGATTTATCCAAAAAGTACCAACTTTTCTTCTTATCGCTTCCCCTTTGGCTAAACCACATCGTAATACTCGCTTCGGAATATTCCATAAAACCACTTTCTACATCAATTTTTTCAAAATCAGTTGGAAATGTATATTTATATTTTTCCCCTTTACCATCATTAAAAGAGATAACAATATTGCAAGCGGAAATTTGATACTGTACTTGCTTATTATCGCCATTTTTATCGTTATAAGCAGTATATTCCGTCAATTTTTCCGTCAGTCGGAAATAAAGGATACCCGCCAATTGTCGCCGTCATCAAATACGGCAAGGGCAGCATCAAATACACCATAACGCGGATTGGTAAACGTTTTCACCAGATTGCGCAATCCAACCCGTTTGTGTACAACGCTGCCTTTATTGATTTGGTAACGAAACAATCCAAGCGACAAACCATCCTTCATTGTTATTTTGCCCAAATAATAGGCGGTTTCGTCGTCAGTGGAATTATCCAACAATTCCGGCATTTGGCGCAATTCTTTTGCATCAAAAAGGTTTATCAAAATGTCTTGCCAACTATTTGTGTCAAATTTAGCTTGAAAAATGAATTGCAATTGAGTGTTAGAGTATATCGTCATTTTTGTAAATTGGTATTTATTATAGAATTAGATATAGTCCCCGACAGAAAATCACGAATGTAAATATGTTCGATGCCTTCGTAGGTGTTTTCAAATGAGCGTTCGCTGGAAACTACAATTTTGGGATAATTATCTTTGATTTTCAATAAGTTGCCAAATTCTCGGTCGATAGTTTCCTGCGTGGATAATTCTATCGTTACTTGCACATAGAGCGTTTCGCCGTTTTTGGTGCAAACAAAATCAATCTCTTCGGGCGGTAGCGTGCCAATTTTCACCGCGTAGCCACCATATAGCAAATGATTTAGCACCACATTTTCCAAGCGGCGAGCACGGTTTTGCGGTTTGTATCCGGCTACCACATTGCATATTCCCAGATTTTCAAAATAATATTTCTCGCCCCGTTCAAAAACCTTTTTTCCTGCAATATCAAATCGCCCAATGCGATGGACAACAAAAGCTTCGGTGAGTGCATTGGTGTATTCAATAATTTGATTGACAGACGATTCCTCTTTATTGCTTTTCAAATAGTCATTAATGCTTTTCGAGGAAAACAGATTGCCGACATTTCCAGCAAGAAAGGCAATCAAGCGTTCCAAGAAGTCTGCATTACGAATCTTGTGGCGTTTAATTACATCTTTCAGAATAATAGTTGAATAAATGCTGTTCAAATACTCTTTTATCACTTCGTCATCGTTCGGCAAATGAATTAGATAGGGCAACCCACCGTAGCGAATGTAGCGTTCCAAACTCTCATCGTTATTTTCAAGACGGTGAAATTGAAGAAATTCAAGATACGACAAACTGTAAATTGTAAATTCTACATAGCGTCCGCCAAGTTCGTTTGCCAAGTCGCTTGACAGCATATTTGAATTGCTACCGGTAATGTAAATGTCGTTATTTTCATCTAAAGCCCATGATTTTACGGCAATGTGAAAATCTGTAATCAATTGTATTTCATCAATAAAAATGTAATTTTGGGTATCATTTTTCAATTTTGACACCACAAATTCGTTCAGTTGTTCATAGTTGCGAATTCGGTCGAAAGCAATATCTTCCTTGTTGAGATAAATGATGTTGGCATTTTTGTTTTTTCCCTTGATAATATCCATCAGCTGATAGAGAATATAACTCTTTCCAACACGGCGGTGTCCGGTCAGCACTTTCACTATCTGTTTGTCAATAAAGGGACTTATCTTGTTGATATACAGATTCCTTTCCAATATATTAGTCCGCTTTTTCATTACTACTTATTTTGTTAATTTCATTACAATCAAAATACTTAGTAAAGTTACAATTTATTTTCAACATAAACAAAGTTTTATATAAACGTTTCCGAAATCACAATATTGGGTTCTGTGTTATCTATGTTGTCATTTGCATTTTCCGCAGTATAGTATGTTTCATACAAGTTGTTGATATGAATGTCAATTTTATACTGATTTTCAGTCATGAGAATCGTGTTGCTTTTGTATTCACGCGCCAAAGTCCTGATTTCTTTTTGCAGATTATTGTAAATGCCCTGCTCTATATAACTTTGTAGCGTATTGCATTGCTGTTTTATCTCGTTGTCTTGTGTGATGTTTTTGTATAACCGGAAAAACTTGTGTGCTTCGGCAGTACTCTTGTCATGTATTTGGCTGTTCAAACTGTTGGTATCTTGTTGCGAAATGCTCTCTGTCTGAAATGCTTTCAATGCGCGATTTACTTGAGAGAAATGGGTTTCGGCAGCTACTGAAAAGTCGGCGACAGGCTCATCCTTTTTGGCTTTCAGAATTAACGCGGCATCAATAAAATCAATGGGAAATACGTTTTCGGTTGTTACCTTGTAATACTCTGTTTTTATGGGCGATTGAATAAAAGCAATGGTCGTATTCTTATTTTCTGCTTTTGGGGCATTTCTTGCTATACGACTTTTTAATGGTAGCTTTTTGATTTTCTTATACAGCTCTCGGTCTGTATTATAAAGGTCGCGAACCTCATGTAGTAACTCCAACTGAATATCTACTTTATCCTTTACTTTGGGGTCGAAAAGTTGAAATTCTTTAACGATTTCTTCACGCGAATAGATTTGTGCATCCTCGCCCAAAGCCGAATGAAATCCTTGCAGTTTGATAAGCGCATTATTGTATAACTGTATTTGCGCATCGCCCTCAGCAGAAGGATAAAACATATAATTGAGTATTTCATCCGCTACCGACCCGATACGATTCACGCGCCCGATTCGTTGCATCAGCCGTGTGGCATTCCATGGCGAATCGTAATTGACAATCACGTTGCTGCGATGCAAATTGACACCTTCAGCCAACACATCTGAAGTTACCACAATATTGTATTTATCACTTTGTTTCTCATAATTGGCATCAAAACATTGCCGAATGATTTCCTTATCCCTGTCGCGTGTGGCGGACGAAACTTTCAGTATATCAGTCCTATCTAAATGCAATTTTAGTTTTTCTTCCAAATAGTTTACTGTATCTACACTTTCGGAAAATACGACTAATTTCCCTGTCGGATTTTTCGTTTTGTCAAACAAATCCGATTGTAATTTTTCTATAAACATATCTAATTTGGGGTCTTCGGTTATTGTGTCCCATTCCTCGGATAACTGCTTCAATTTGTCGCGGTCGTTTTGGAGCATAACCAAAAAGTCTTCATCAAAATCTTCCGGTTTGAAAAGAAAATCCGATTCATCGTATCCCTTGGATAATGCAAACTCTATGATACGGTCGAGTTCCCAACCCTTCGCTTGCAAATCCTTCACTTGTAATTCCGGTGCAACAATAACTTTCTCCTTATCAAACATTTTAAGCATATCTTCTGTTATCCGCAAAAATGTTGCTAAAGATTTTTTAAACGCATAAAAACTACTTTCAAGACGTTTTACCATGTGCACGCGATAGATTCCCTTGAGGTTTTCGCCAATATTTTTTGGATGCTTAAATTTTTTCTGTTGTTCGGGAGTTAAAAATTCTACGGCACGGTATCGTGCGTATTTCAATCCGTTTTCTTCATCCGTAAGTACGGATAATGTTCTGTAAAACAATCTACTCAATTGAATGTTGAGTTTATATTCCAGTTCTTTCGGTGGCAGAATTTCAGGGAATTTGATTTGTTGGGCATCCAAGTCATTTTTATAATACACGTCATTTAGAATATTGTGTCTTGTCCGGCGTACCGTAATTTTATCCAATACTCTATTGCGGATTTCTTTGTAAATACTATCCACTTCATCTGTATTTTTCAAAGTTTGTCGATTTTTCATTTCCTTTTTGTATCTGTCAATCAAAGGCGCGAAAAAGTTTTGCAGATTATTTATACCGTCAATGGTACTTCGGCGAGCATCTTGGAAAAGAAGAATCAAGTTGAGCAAGTCATTCGGGCGATTATTCAAAGGCGTTGCCGAAAGTAACATTATTTTTTTCTGAGCGCTTTTCACCAAACCCAAATTGCTGCGGGGAGACTTGCAAATCCGTTGCAGCTCATCGTACCTGCTTGCCGTATCACTGCGGAATCCGTGCGCTTCATCCACAATAATCAAATCAAAGATTTCCTTGTCCTTGTAATTGTCTTTCCCCTCTAAAATTTTTGAAAGACTGCCGTTACTGATAAATTGTGTTTTCTTGGTCAGCCCGAAAAGTTTGAACGTTTCTTTCCAGTTCGTTTCCAAAGCAGGCGGATAAACTACCAGTACATTGGTATTCTTCCCGTTTGATTCTACAAACCGCTTTGCTATCATTGTGGCGACAAGCGTTTTCCCCAAACCGACAACATCCGCGAGAAAAAAGCCGTTGTGCTCACAAAGCATTTGATAACCTTGTATCACAGCATCTTTTTGATACTTCAATTCTTTAATGCCATCGGGTAGCGTAATGGAAAAATCATCTTCAACTTGGTCGCCAAACGAATCAATAAGCACTTTGATGTATAATTCGTAAGGCGTTGGGAAAACGCCGATATGCGTTTTTTGCTTGCTTTTCTCAATATCCTTTGCCGTAAGCGGAATGGCTTCATCCCATAATATATCAAATTGATTCTTGCAAAATTTCACATCATCAAAATCTTTCATAGCCACATTTAGTTCGTAACGTGGCGGTTGCGTTATCCCCAAACCGGAATCGGAAATGTTAGACGACCCCATAATTACCCAGCCATCGGAGTGTTCAGAATGATTTTCCGGCAAACAGAGGTAAAATTTAGCATGAAGATTTTTTGAAGCATGGATTTTCATTTCCACCTTACCGGTATGCAAATCCTCGCAAAGTTGCAGGATTCCCCGTTCCACTTCGGCAGAATAATTAGCATTTTGTATATCATTGATAAAATCTTGGTCATAAAGATTTTTTGCTTCTTCTTCATTCCCTAACATCAACATTGCTTTGTTGTGTTTCCGAAAAATATTGTCGATATTGATACCCACTAATATTTGAATTTTCTGCACATCTTTCAGTTCTTCCCGTAATTTGAAGTATCCCGAAGAGCGGAAAAATCCTACAACCGCATGAAAACTATAAAAATTTGTCATGCCTTGTGCTATTCCTCTAAATTTATCAAAGAGGGTATTATCGTGCTGATTAGTAAAGAATTTTGACGACATATATTACTTCTTTTTCGTTGAAACAAGCAAATCTTTTATATCCACATCCAACAATTCTGCTATCTCAAACAGCACTTTAAGCGGAGGTTGCGTTACATTGGAACACCAACGCGAAACCGTTGCTACATCATATTTCAGGGTATCTGCCAACCATTTACCAGTCTTGTTCTGTTCAACAAGAGCTACTTTAAGTCGATTAATCTGTGCCATTGCTTTTTTCTTCTGACAATAGGTGCAAATATATTGATTTTTTTTGATTTCGCCAAAAAATTGTATTTTTGTGTCGTGAGTTATTGGGCGTAAAACACCATGGTTAGTTCGGTCTCGGTGGCGCGGAATCTTATTTTGCAAAAATACATTTTTTCCCAAATACCTGCCACCGATAAAATATCGCAGAATCCCGTTACTGTCACAAAGGTTACTGTTCTCTGTTCGGGGACTCATTACCTCATTTATTTTATACCCAATTCTATCAACAAAGGAAGCATATGAACAATGAGGTAATGATGTAGGGATATACAAGATAACACATTATTGCTGAGGTTATTTCGTAAAGAAAATCAGGTGAAAATTAGGTTTTCTTCTTTTCATGCGTCCGCCATGCTACTTGCAACTATTCCTTGGTACAAGTTAAAAACCAAAGGAGGCTCCCTCAACTTGTAATTTGCAACTAAAAGCATTATCTTTGCAAGCAAGAAAATAGAACGTTATAATATAAACTTTAAGTCTTTATGGCAATAATCAAACCATTCAGGGGGATACGTCCTCCACGGGAATCAGTAGAACAAATTGTTTCCCGCCCATACGATGTTTTAAACTCGGCCGAAGCCCGCATTGAGGCTGAAGGCAATCCAAAATCGCTATACCGAATCATCAAACCCGAAATTGATTTTGTGGAACAAATAGATGAGCATGAGCCTGTTGTTTACATGCGCGCTGCCGAAAACTTCAACAAGTTTCAGGAAAAAGGCTGGCTGGTTCAGGACGAACAGGAGCATTATTACATTTATGCCCAGACCATGAATGGTAAAACGCAATACGGCATTGTTTTGTGCGCCCACATCGACGATTATTTGAGCGGTAACATCAAAAAACACGAACTGACGCGGCGCGATAAAGAGGAAGATCGCATGAAGCATGTCCGTGTGAATGACGCCAACATAGAGCCGGTATTTTTTGCCTACCCCGAACAAAAAGAGTTGGATGAACTGGTAGCCCGCATCATTTCGACCCCGGCGGAATACGACTTTGTTTCGCAAGACGGTGTAGGTCATCATTTCTGGATTATAAACAGCAAGGACGACACACAGAAAATAACCGAAAGTTTTGCGAAGATACCTTATTTGTATATTGCAGACGGACATCACCGGTCGGCAGCGGCAGCGCTGGTTGGAGCCGAAAAAGCGCAGCAAAACCCGGCACATAAAGGCGACGAGGAATACAATTACTTTATGGCGGTTTGTTTTCCGGCCAATCAGTTGAATATCATTGATTACAACCGCGTGGTGAAAGACCTGAATGGCCTAAGCACAAGCGAATTTCTGAAAAAACTGGAAAACTATTTCAGTGTAGAGGAAAAAGGAAAAGAGATGGTGCGCCCAAGCCAATTGCACAACTTTTCGATTTACCTCGATGGAACATGTTATAGCCTGACCGCCAAGAAAGATACCTACAACGACAACGACCCCATTGGCGTGCTGGACGTTACCATCTCATCCAAGTACATATTGGATGAAATACTGGGAATCAAAGATTTACGCTCGGATAAACGAATTGATTTCGTAGGCGGTATTCGCGGACTGAAAGAATTGCAGAAACGAGTTGACAGCGGCGAAATGAAACTGGCCATCGCCCTGTATCCGGTAACAATGGATCAGTTGATGAACATTGCCGATTCGGGAAATATAATGCCACCCAAAACTACTTGGTTTGAACCAAAATTACGTTCGGGACTGGTTATTCATAAATTGAAATAAAAGCCCCACCAACCTCCCCGCAGGGGGGATTTCAAAAGCCTCCCCCACGGGGAGGTTTGGAGTGGCTTTTAATTATAAAACTTATGTCAATATTTTATCAAAGCGAAGAAGTAAAATTTCCGGCCATAAAGCGGCGGAAGGTGAGTAGTTGGATTAAGGAGGTGATTGGCTCTTTTGGTAAAAAGACGGGAGAGATTTCGTACATATTCTGTTCCGACGAAAAAATACTGGAGGTAAACAAAACCTACCTGCAACACGACTACTACACCGATATAATCACCTTCGACTACAGCGACGACAAGCTGGTCTCGGGCGATATATTCATTAGTCTGGATACGGTGAAGAGCAATTCCGAACAATTCAATACCGGCTACATGGACGAGCTTCACCGGGTGATTATTCATGGAGCGCTGCATCTTTGCGGCATCAACGACAAATCGCCCGAAGAACAGGAAACCATGACAAAATGGGAAAATAAAGCATTGGAACAATTTTAATAACATAAAACCATGAAAAAAACATTTCTGACCATCTTATTAGCTGCAATCATGTACAACGTTGATGCACAAACAGTTGTTAAGCTGGGGGATATTTATCCTCTCCCTGCAAGTGAAAAATTGGAATCGCTGGAAAAATCGGCGACTGATGCTGAAATCACAATTTACTTGCCGGATGCCTCCATAAACAAGCGGAAAGCCGTAATTATTTGTCCCGGAGGTGGATACAGCCACCTGGCCATGCAACACGAAGGCATTCAGGTAGCCGAATGGCTGAAAGAACAAGGTTATGCGGGTATTGTTCTGAAATACCGCCTGCCCAATAAAAAATACAAGAATATGCCATTGGATGATGTGCAGAATGCATTCAGATACGTTCGTTCAAAAGCGCAGGAATGGAACATCGACAAGGTGGGAGTGGCCGGTTCGTCGGCAGGAGGACATCTTGCCGCTACTGCTTCCACACGCTATAAGGACAGTATTACACGTCCCGATTTTTCGGCGCTTTTCTACCCCGTCATCACCATGGAAAAAGAGTACCGGCACGATGGCTCGCGGATAAACTTGTTAGGCGAAAATACAACGGACGCCGATTTTTATACCTATTCGCCCGAAAAGCAGGTGAACGCCCAAACTCCTCCGGCCATATTGCTGTTGAGCGACGACGACAGAGGGGTATTGCCTCAAAACAGCATTCTGTATTACCAAGCGCTGAAACGCAACAATATTCCGGCAAGCATGTATATTTTTCCGGTAGGAGGACATGGCTGGGGCATGAAAGATACTTTCAAATACAAAAACGAAATGCGCAGCTTGCTAAAATTGTGGCTGGATGCGCTGTAAATTAAAAGAAAAGCCCCTCCAACCTCCCCGCAGGGGAGGCTTTTAAAGTCCCCCTACGGGGGATTTAGGGGGCTGCTAATGGAGTAATTTGCTAATTAGTTTTTCACTTTTAGTTTCTTATTATATCTTTGTGCCTCTATTCTAAGACAAAAAGTTTATGAAAAAGCAATTCAACCGGACGCTGGTTACTTCCGCCTTACCGTATGCTAACGGACCTGTTCATATCGGGCATCTGGCCGGAGTGTATGTGCCTGCCGATATTTATACACGCTACCTGCGTCTTAAAGGCGAAGACGTAATACATGTCGGCGGATCGGACGAACACGGTGTTCCGATTACCATTCGGGCACGCAAAGAAGGGGTTTCGCCTCAGGATATTGTTGATAAGTACCACGCCATCATCAAAAAATCGTTTGAAGAGTTTGGTATCTCTTTCGATATTTATTCGCGTACCAGTTCAGCTATCCACAAAGAAACTACTTCCGATTTCTTTCTCAAATTGTACAAAAAAGGCGAATTTGAAGAAAAGACCTCCGAACAATATTACGACGACGAAGCCAAGATGTTTTTGGCCGACCGGTATATCATGGGCGAATGCCCTCATTGCGGCAATCCCAATGCATACGGCGACCAATGCGAAACCTGCGGTACATCCCTCAGCCCGCTCGAATTAATCAATCCTCGTTCTGCCATATCGGGTCAAACGCCCGTCCTGCAGGAAACAACCCACTGGTACTTGCCCCTGGACAAGCACGAAGCCTGGCTGAAGGAATGGATACTCGACGGCCACAAGGAATGGAAAACCAATGTGTATGGGCAATGCAAATCCTGGCTCGACATGGGGCTCCAGCCACGCGCTGTAAGTCGCGACCTGGATTGGGGAGTGCCTGTTCCGCTGAAAGGAGCCGAAGGGAAAGTGCTGTACGTGTGGTTCGATGCGCCGATAGGGTATATCTCGAACACCAAAGAATTACTGCCCGATTCCTGGGAAAAATGGTGGAAATCAGAAGATACGCGCCTTATCCATTTTATCGGGAAAGACAATATCGTGTTTCATTGCATCGTTTTTCCGGCCATGCTCAAGGCTGAGGGCTCGTTTATCCTGCCCGAAAATGTGCCTGCCAACGAATTTCTGAATCTTGAAGGCGATAAAATATCTACCTCCCGCAATTGGGCGGTGTGGTTGCACGAATATTTGGCCGATTTCCCCGGTCAACAGGATGTGCTCCGCTACGTGCTGACAGCCAATGCGCCCGAAACAAAAGACAACGATTTCACCTGGAAAGATTTTCAGGCGCGCAACAACAACGAACTGGTGGCCATATTGGGCAATTTTGTCAACAGGGCATTGGTGCTGACACAAAAATATTTTCAAAATCAGGTGCCTGTCGCCGGCGAGCTTACAGCTTACGACAACGAAACCCTGGCCGAAATTGCCGGTGTGAAAGCCTTGATAGAAAAAAATCTGGAAACATTCCGTTTTCGCGATGCACTAAAAGAAGCCATGAACCTGGCGCGTATCGGCAATAAATACCTGGCCGATACCGAGCCCTGGAAAACCATAAAAGACGATCCGCAGCGGACGGCGACCATATTAAATATAGCCCTTCAAATCACAGCGAATCTGGCCATTGCCTTTGAACCCTTCTTGCCTTTCAGCGTGAAACGGATAAAGGAGTTCATCCATATATCGGATTTGTCGTGGAACCAACTGGGACAAATGGATATTCTGGCTGAGGGACATCCGCTGGGCGACAATATAGACTTGCTGTTTGCAAAAATCGAAGACGAAGCCATCGAAAAGCAAATACAAAAACTGCTGGATACGAAAAAAGCCAACGAATCGGAAAATGCACAAAAAACCGTTCCCGTGAAACCCAATATTCAATTCGATGAGTTTGAGAAGCTTGATATACGTGTCGGCACAGTCCTCGAATGTAAAAAAGTACCCAAGGCCGATAAACTGCTCCAATTCCTGATTGACGAAGGCGCCGGAAAACGCACCATCGTATCGGGCATCGCCCAATGCTACGCACCCGAAAGCCTGACCGGCAAACAAGTCTGCTTCATCGCCAACCTCGAACCAAGGAAGCTGAAAGGAATAGAATCGCAAGGAATGATTCTGTCGGTAGAAAACAAAGACGGAAGCCTTGTGTTGCTACAGCCGGCTGCCCGGGTGGATAATGGAGGGGTAGTGAAATAAAAGATTGTAGGGGGCTGTGTCAAAAGTCTTTTTCTGAGGTTGTCATTGCGGGCTCCGACCCGCAATCTCCTGACATTCGGCTGATGCTTGTTAGGAGATCCCATGTCAAGCACGGGATGACAGGCTTTTGACACAGCCCCTCCAATTTCCTCCTGTACCCTATGCCCTTAATGTAGGATTACGACAGATAGGTCATCAGGTCTCCCCTGCGAAATGTTGCAGACAGCCGTCTTTTATCAATTTTATCGTATCCTTCAGGATATAATTGTGTTAAGGCATCTACTAGTTTCTCATTTGCTCTTTCAAAGAGGCTATCTTTATTTGTCTCAAAATAAGTTTTTACCTTCTCAAACTCGGTATGTATTAGTTTATCCGAGCTAAGACTTAAATCAGAAAGCAATAAATTGCCAATAATCATTGCCATAAAGTAATTGCTATATGGAATATGAGGATAGGCATCTCTTAATGCAGATTTTTTTCTTTGAGTATCACAAAAACGATAAATCAAGACTGAAATAATGAGTTGCGCCGCATTTATATTGCCGAAAACATCTTGATAGAAAGCGCCAAATAAATCATTTTTCTTAAATTTTGCCTGATATGGTTTCTGCTTCCAAACAGAAAATATAGATTCAGCTGCTACGGAAGATAATATAGTTGTTTCTCGTGAAGAAATCGTATTATCTTTTTTCCTTTTATACAAATACCCCAACTCTGCAACAGCGATATCCAATCTCTTTTGTAAATCATCGTTCGCTCTTAAATCCCGTAAATCAACCGGATTTTGGCTGTTTGTAGCAATAGTAACATCGGTAATCAACGAATCCATACCCTCGCCCGACAATTCATATAATCTAACCAGCACATAAGCATTTGAATAATCTATTGAAGGGTTATTCTTTACGGTATATAATATAGTTTTACAAGATTGTCCCCCATTGATTATCTGTAAATTATCAACTTTTACTATCCAATTATCAGATTGCAATCCATTATATGTGAATTTACTGCATATCATCGTAATCCCATTGTTGTAAAAGTAAAAATTCTCCCTTTTGTCGCTCAGCAAAGTATCTTTAATTGCCGTATTAACCCTGTTAGTCGTCATACCTAAATATTTTCGAATATTTTGGTCTAATAAATTGTCTCCATGCTTGTCAAACAGCTTGGCTAATTCTAGTACATTAATCTTACCGACTAATACTCGCTTAAAATTAAAATCCTCATGAATACTTTTTCCAGATAATTGAAGCGTTTCATTAATCCCTTTTTTAGATTGTAAAGAATCAACTATATTTTTATGATTAAAGTATTCAAATCTGACTTGATTTTCGGGAAATCCGGAATTTATAATGTGATTTTCTCCATCATTATTCCATTTTAACCCATTGTTAGTAAATACACATCGAATAGTTGGAATGTAACCATCAGCAATTAAAGAACGGATGTCTTGAACTTTTGGCATTAAATCTTCATTCATTTCTATCGGTTTGCTTGGGTCAAAAATGGCTCCGATACTGCCAATAACCCGCTGTACAGAATTTGCGGGGAAATTGTTGTCAATATCTAATTTAAAAGAGTATTTTCCTTGAAAAATAACGACAGAAAAATCATTATCATCAATATCGCCAACATAGATAGCATCAACTCCGGCATCATTGCCACCTTCGGTTATAAGTCCAAATGCTTCTTCCAATTCTATATCTAAATAGGAAGCAACAGACAAACAAACGAATGCTTTTGACAACTTCTTTTTATCATCATTTTCAGCTTGAAATTTATCGGGATTATCGCTAACTATTTTCCTAATTCGCTGGTCAACAATATGTTTATTTATATCCATAAAAATTCTATTTTCATTCACAAAGATATATTTTTTTTCGACACTAAGAATCTCAAGTTGCTACAAATTTGCAATCTCCCCTACATACATGTGCCCTGATGTGTAAGCAATCCTTTGCAATTGCCCAAATTTCGTGCAGGAAAATAACGAATCAAATCCGCAAAAAAAAATGGGAAAAAGCTTTACATTGAAAATTCCGAAAATAATTCTCCATTATTTTATGTATAATAAAAATAAAGCCTTACTTTTGCGTCAAATTGCAAAATGTAATATTGAGTGTGCAATATCATCAATACTGTGATGAGTGGACATATCTATTTTGACCTTTAAATAAAAAACAGAAATGGATTCTGCGTTTTTTCTCGTTGTACTGTGTACAGGTATATTTTTAGTGTGTGCCGGGTTTGGCATGGCTATTCTGTTATCTCCCCGATCATTTAATGCCCAAAAAGGCGAACCTTACGAATGTGGTATCCCAACACACGGAACCTCGTGGATGCAATTTCGTGTAGGGTATTATCTTTATGCAATTCTGTATCTGATGTTCGATGTGGAAGCTATCTTCCTGTTTCCTTGGGCAACCGTGGTGAGAGAACTGGGTGCAGCCGGATTGTATAGTATCGTGTTTTTCATCATAATACTGGGCTTGGGCTTAGCTTATGCCTGGAAGAAAGGAGCATTGGAATGGAAGTAAAAGACATCAATATAAAAGGTATTCCCAACAAGGATTTCAAGGACAACGAATACCTCGAAGATTATGTAAACGAACTGCGTGCTAACGGCGTTGGCATTGTTGTCGGCAAACTGGACGACCTTATTAACTGGGGGCGCTCCAATTCTATCTGGCCGCTGGCTTTTGCTACCAGTTGTTGTGGTATCGAATTTATGGCAACGGCTGCCGCAAAACACGATATAGCCCGCTTTGGCATGGAAGTTACCCGTAACAGCCCGCGTCAGGCCGATGTTATTGTAGTGGCCGGAACAATTGTGCACAAAATGGCTCCGCTGCTGAAACGCGTTTACGACCAGATGGCCGAACCAAAATATGTAGTGTCGATGGGAAGTTGCGCCAATACAGGCGGCCCTTTCGTTAATTCGTACCACGTGCTGAAAGGCATTGACGAGATACTGCCCGTTGATGTGTATATCCCGGGCTGTCCGCCCCGTCCCGAATCGTTGCTTTATGGCTTGATGCAATTGCAACGGAAGATTAAGTTGGAACGCTTTATATTCAAATCAAAAAAATAAAAACCGGAGCCCTATCCTTTTTACAAAAAAGAGTTCGATGGAAAATATTAAAAATATAATCTTAAAAACCGTACCGGAAGCTGTTATCGAAGAAAAACAGAAACTGACAGTAACGGTAGGCCCCGAAAAGTTACACATACTGGCAAAAACCCTGCGTTACAACGCCGGATTCCCTTTCGATTTTCTGGTGCAACTCACCGGAGTGGACCGGGGCGAAGAACTGGGCGTCAATTACCTGCTCTCCTCTTCGCACGATGTATCGAAGGAAGTGGCGCTTAAAACAGGAACAACCGACCGTGTAAATCCTTTATTGTATTCGGTTACAGATCTTTGGGAAACGGCACACTTCAACGAACGGGAAGTTTACGCCTTGCTCGGCATCCGTTTTATCAACAACCCCGACATGCGGAAGTTTTTCCTTAACCAAGACTGGAAAGGATTCCCGCTCCGGAAAGATTACGACGACCATCCGGCGCTCAACCCCGTGTCGGTAGAAAGCAAAGAAATAATAGACATTGCTCCCCGCATAGTGGAAACCCCTCAGGGCTTGAAAGAGGAAACCGTTAAGATTTTCAACGACGATGATTACATCATCAACATAGGCCCTCAACATCCCTCAACGCATGGCGTTATGCACTTCCGCACTTCTTTGGAAGGTGAGATTGTAACAAAAATTGATGTACACAGCGGCTATATCCATCGAGGAATAGAGAAACTGAGCGAAGGCCTTAGCTATCCGCAGATATTGCACTTCACCGACAGGCTCGATTATCTGTCGGCAAACATCAACCGGCACGGACTGTGCATGTGTGTTGAAAAAGCCGCAGAAATAGAAGTCCCCGGGCGGGCGCAATATATCCGTACCATTATGGATGAATTGAACCGTATCGACTCGCACTTGGTGGCCTGGGGCTGTATGTGTATGGACCTGGGCGCAACAACCGCCTTCATCTACGGGTTCCGCGAACGTGAGCGAATTCTTGATATATTTGAAAAATTGTCGGGCGGTCGCCTTATCATCAACTACAATGTGATAGGTGGGGTAATGTTCGATATATATGCCGGTTTCCAGAAGGACGTGAAAGCTTTCATCCCCGAAATGAGGCGACGACTGAAAGAATACCACAGCCTGTTCACCGGCAACGTTATTGCAGTAGGTAGAATGAAAGGACTTGGAATTCTGAGTAAAGAAGATGCTGTTTCGTATGCCGTAACAGGCCCTGCCGGAAGAGGATCGGGTTTTGCCTGCGATTTGAGGAAGTACCAGCCATACGCCCTTTACAACAAAGTAGAATTTAAAGAAATACTGCGCACCGAATGCGATGCGTATGCCAGATACCTGAACCGCTTGGATGAAATAGAAGAATCGCTGCACATCATCGAACAACTGGTCGATAATATTCCCGAGGGTGATTTCCTGGCCAAAACAAAGGCCATTATCAAGCTGCCCGAAGGAGAATACTTCCAACGTGTTGAAGCTGCCCGTGGCGAATTTGGCGTTTTTATCGAAAGCCGTGGAGACAAAACTCCCTACCGCCTGAAGTTCAGGTCGCCTTCAATGGCGCTGGTATCGGCCATGCCGGTGATATGCAAAAACGAAAAACTTTCCGACCTTATCAGTATCGGAGGTTCGATGGATTATGTAATCCCCGATATTGACCGTTGATAAATTAATAAAGAAAAATAGTTGTTTTTCAATATAACAAAAACATATGTTGTCAGAATATTCACAACCCTTAGAACTTGTAAAGCCAATAGCGCTATTGGACGAATTGCTTCGGGAATACCTGCCGGAATTTTTGGTTCTATCTATTGAGTTTGTACTTGTCGGATTGCTCTTGTTATCGGCTTACGCGGCGCTGGCTCTTATCCTGATTTATGTAGAACGTAAAATAACCGCGTTTTTTCAGGCTCGTTTAGGCCCTAACCGTGTGGGTAAATACGGAATCATACAGAGTGTGGCCGACATGTTGAAGATATTGATTAAGGAAATCATCCAAATCAACAGTGTCGATAAAATTCTGTTCTATCTGGCTCCGTTTTTCATGATTGTAGCTTCGATGCTGACATTCGGCGCCATTCCCTTTGGACGGGGATTGCAGGCTTTCGACTTCAATATAGGCGTATTTTATGTTGTGGCTGTTTCTTCACTCGGAATTATCGGGGTTTTGCTGGCCGGCTGGTCGAGTAACAACAAGTATTCGATGATTGGAGCCATGCGAAGCGGCGCTCAGTTTATAAGCTACGAACTTTCTGCCGGATTTGCCCTGATGACAATGGTCGTCCTGTCGGGTTCGATGCAGTTTTCGACCATCATCGAGAGCCAAACCTATTGCTGGAACATTTTCAACGGCCATATCGTATCCATCATTGCTTTTGTGATATACCTGATTTCGGGACATGCCGAAACAAACCGCGGGCCTTTCGACTTGCCCGAAGCCGAATCGGAACTTACCGCCGGTTATCACACCGAGTATTCGGGCTTGCAATTCGGATTCTTTTATCTGGCCGAATACCTCAACATGTTTATCATAGCAGCCATTGCAACAACCGTCTTCCTGGGTGGTTGGATGCCGGTACAGGTGCAAGGATGGGACGGATTTAACCAGCTAATGAATTACATACCTTCGTATGTATGGTTCTTCGGAAAAGCCGGATTCCTCGTGTTCCTCAGCTTGTGGGTGCGGTGGACATTCCCCCGCTTGCGTATCGACCAGTTGTTGACGCTGGAGTGGAAGTATCTGTTGCCTATCAATATGGTCAACATTCTGCTCATGGTTATTCTTGTGCTGACAGGCTTGACTTTGGAGGGTTTATTCCCTGGTTTATTTCAATATATAGCAAAGTAATATGACAATATCACAGTATTTTAAAGGATTATTTCAGGGTATAGGTTCTTTGCTTACCGGAATGCGCGTAACATGGATCGAACTGTTCACGAAGAAAATAACACAGCAATACCCCGAAAACAGGGACACGCTGATTATGTCCGACCGCTTTATGGGCGAACTGCTTATGCCCCATGACGAAAACAACGAACATGCCTGCACAGCTTGCAGTATTTGCCAGATGAATTGCCCCAACGGAACAATCACGGTTAAATCGAAAACAATAGAAACCGAAGACGGGAAAAAGAAAAAGATACTGGATGAGTATTTCTATAACTTGGGCTCGTGTACGTTTTGCAACTTGTGCGTGCTGACTTGTCCCTCCGATGCGATTAAGTTCGGACAGGATTTTGAGGGCGCCGTGTTTAGCCGTGGCAAACTGGTGCATAAACTCAACAGCGAAGGCTCGAAGTTGAGGGAGAAAAAGAAACCTGTTGCAGCAGCGCCTGCTGAAGCAAAAGAAACGAAAGAATAATAAGCGTTCATAAGATTATGGCAGAACAAATTATATTTTACATTTTAGCGGCAATGATTGCCGGATTTTCGTTGCTGACAGTTACATCGAGGCGTATTATCCGGTCGGCAACCTATTTGTTGTTTGTGTTGCTTGCCACAGCAGGGCTTTACCTGTTGATGGACTACCACTTTTTGGCTGCGGTTCAGGTGGCCGTATATGCAGGAGGTGTGATGGCGCTGTTCATCTTCTCCATTCTGTTGACTCACCGCCCGGGTGCGGATGTTGTTTTCGAGAAACCGAAGCGGATGATTGTTGCGGGGCTTGCCACATTAGCCGGTTTGGCGGTGTGCGGTCATATTATTTTCACCAATGTGTTTAAGGCTTATGTGTATGTAACCCAAGGACAAATAGAGATGGAAACCATTGGCTTGGACATGCTGGGAACCGAAAAATACCAATATTTATTGCCTTTTGAAGCAGTCAGCCTGTTGTTGCTGGCCTGCATCATCGGGGGCATTATGATAGCAAGGAAAAGATAAATTATTTTATATAATAGCATTATGTACGACTTTATAATAGATTATTTGTCGGGGCCAATACCTCTTGAGGCTTATTTGGCTGTGAGTACAATTATGTTCTTTGCCGGAGTTTACGGATTCCTGTCGCGCAAAAACATGCTGATGGTATTGATGTCGATAGAGCTGATGTTGAATGCCGCCGACCTGAATTTCGTGATATTCAATCGCTACCTCTACCCGGGAGCGTTTGAGGGATTCTTCTTCGCCTTGTTTGCCATAGCCATAGCCGCCGCCGAAACAGCCGTAGCCATAGCTATCATCATAAATATATACCGCAACGTGAAGAGTATATATATAGACGAAAATATAACAGACTTGAAAGAATAAAAGCCCCTCCAACCTCCCCGTAGGGGAGGCTTATGAAAGTCCCCTTGGGGGGATTTAGGGGGCTTTTACTAATATACTAATTAATTAAACTATATGTCATACACATTATTGATAATAGCGCTTCCTGCCATCATGTTCCTGATACTGGGGCTGGGCGGACATAAAATGAAGCCTGTTGTTGCGGGTGTTTCAGGAACATTGTCGCTGGGGGTTATCACGGTTTTGTCGTACATCACAGCCTACAAGTATTTCTTCGAGTTGGGACGACCCGGCGGCGAAGGAGCTTTCCAGTCCTTAATTCCGGTAAACTTCGAGTGGTTGAAATTTACCGATAAATTGCACATCGACTTGGGCATCATGCTCGATCCTATTTCGGTAATGATGCTGGTGGTGATTACCACCGTTTCGTTGATGGTACACATCTACAGCATGGGCTACATGCAGGGCGAAAAAGGATTTCAACGCTATTATGCTTTCCTGTCGCTGTTCTCTTTCTCGATGTTGGGATTGGTTGTTGCACCGAATATTTTTCAAATGTATATCTTCTGGGAGCTTGTGGGGGTATCTTCCTACTCGCTCATCAGTTTCTATTATGTAAAACCGAGTGCGGTAGCAGCGTCTAAGAAAGCGTTTATCGTTACGCGTTTTGCCGACCTGTTCTTCCTGATAGGCATATTGGTTGTTTCTTTCTACTCAGGAACATTTGATTTTGCTACGCTGACCGACCCTAATGCCCCATTCATACAAGAAACCTTGGGAATTTCGTTCCTTGGCTTCTCGGTGTTGTCGTGGGCGATGCTATTTATATTTATGGGAGGCGCCGGAAAATCGGCCATGATGCCTTTCCACATTTGGTTGCCCGATGCGATGGAAGGCCCAACGCCTGCCTCAGCATTGATACATGCCGCTACCATGGTGGTTGCCGGAGTATTCCTCGTGGCTCGTCTGTTTCCGGTGTATGCTTTGGGAACGCCCGAAGTATTGACCATCATCGGGTATATAGGCGCCATAACATCGCTGTTTGCGGCGGTAGTTGCCTGTACACAGACCGACATAAAGCGGGTACTCGCTTACTCAACCATTTCGCAGATTGCCTACATGATTACCTCCTTAGGCGTTTCGGGTTATGGCGGACACGATGGATTGGGTTATATGGCCTCCATGTTCCACTTGTTTACACATGCTTTCTTCAAGGCCTTGTTATTCTTGGGAGCAGGCGCTATTATCCATGCCGTGCACAGCAACGAAATGGACAATATGGGCGGACTTTGGAAAAAACTCCCCATTACGCACCTGACATTCCTTATCGCTTGTTTGGCGATTGCCGGTATTTGGCCCTTCTCGGGATTCTTCAGTAAGGACGAAATTTTGGCGGCAGCATTCCACCACGATAAATTCCTGTTTGCCTGCCTGTTTATCTGTGCCGGGCTCACAGCATTCTATATGTTCAGGTTGTATTACCGCATTTTCCATAACGGCAAAGACCAGCATTACCACCATGCGCCGCACGAAGCCAGTCCGGTAATGACCATTCCGTTGATTGTGCTGGCCGTGTTTACGGTATTTGCAGGAGCCGTTCCGTTCTCAGATTTGATTACGACCGACCGTTTACCTTTCGAGGCGCATATCGACCCGCTCATCGCCGGATTAAGTATTGGCATTGCACTTGTTGGTATCGGCATTGCATCGGCCTTGTATTTCAAGAAAACAGCTATGCCCGATAAAATTGCGGCAGGATTCAGCGGATTCTACACAGCCGCTTATCGTAAATTCTACTTCGATGAAATATGGCTGTTTGTTACACGGCAAATTATTTTCAATTGCATATCGCGCCCAATAGCCTGGTTCGACCGGAAATTTGTCGATGGATTTATGGATTCGCTTGCGCTTGTTACCAATGTGGCATCCGATAAAATCAAGGGCTTGCAGTCGGGTCGTGTTCAGCAATATGTGTTGGCGTATTTTGTTGGAGCGCTGTTATTTGTGCTGTTCTTTGCAGTATGCATTGTTTGTCTTATTTGTATGTAAAATATATATTAACGATATAGAAAATGGATATTCTTTCAATTTTTGTCCTTATACCGGTTTTGATGCTATTGGCATTTATCCCGTGTCGAAATATAAAGCAAGTGCGCACAATAGCCGTTATAGGCGCTGTTGCCGAACTGATACTTGCCGTTAGCTTGTTGTTTCTGTTCTATGCCGAACGGAGTGCAGGCAACACCGACGAGATGATATTTATACACGATGTTGTTTGGTATTCGTCGCTCAACATCCATTACACGGTGGGCGTGGACGGCATATCGGTTATTATGCTGCTGTTGACCTCCGTCATCGTTCTCACCGGAACTTTTGCCTCCTGGAATATGAATCCGCTACCGAAAGATTTCTTTATGTGGCTAACCTTGTTGGCTACGGGTGTTTATGGATTCTTTATCTCCATCGACATGTTTACCATGTTCTTCTTCTACGAAATCGCCCTCATCCCCATGTATTTGTTGATTGGGCTTTGGGGAACAGGCCGCAAAGAATATTCGGCCATGAAACTGACG
This sequence comes from Viscerimonas tarda, assembly GCF_054601255.1. Lineage (NCBI taxonomy): Bacteria > Pseudomonadati > Bacteroidota > Bacteroidia > Bacteroidales > Dysgonomonadaceae > Viscerimonas > Viscerimonas tarda. Next base: position 73,024 of record NZ_BAAHWV010000004.1, read on the forward strand.
TTGATGTTGATGGGTGGTTCGGCCTTCCTTTTTGTGGGATTGCTGGGTATCTATTTCAATTCATCCACAACCGGCGATTACACGTTCAATATACTGGAAATAGCTAAAAACGGAGCTATCCCAACAGAAGCCCAATACTGGATATTCCCCTTGACATTTGTCGGATTCGGCGTTCTTGGAGCGCTTTTCCCTTTCCACACTTGGTCGCCCGATGGTCATGCCTCCGCGCCAACAGCCGTATCGATGTTGCACGCAGGGGTGTTGATGAAACTTGGAGGCTACGGATGTTTCCGTATAGCCATGCGCCTGTTGCCTCAAGCAGCGGACGAACTTTCGTGGATATTTATCATACTAACAGGTATCAGCGTTATTTACGGAGCCTTGGGCGCTATTTCGCAAACCGACCTGAAATACATCAATGCCTATTCTTCGGTGAGCCATTGCGGTATGGTACTCTTTGCCGTACTGATGGTGAACAGGACAGCCATGACCGGAGCCGTGATGCAAATGCTTTCGCACGGATTAATGACAGCCCTCTTTTTTGCCCTGATTGGGATGATATACGGACGTACCCACACCCGCGACATTCGCGAGCTGGGCGGACTGATGAAAATTATGCCCTTCCTTTGCGTGTGCTACGTGATTGCGGGGATGGCCTCGTTAGGGCTTCCCGGATTAAGCGGATTTGTTGCCGAGATGACCATATTTATCGGCGCGTTCCAACATCAGGAATTGTTCTACCGCATATTCACCATCATCATGATTTCGTCGATTGTGGTAACGGCAGTCTATATTCTTAAAGTTGTAGGTAAAATACTTTACGGCCCTGTTCAGGACAATCACCATTTGGAACTGACCGATGCCGTGTGGCACGAAAAGGTGGCGGTGGCAGGTCTTGTATTGTGCGTTGCCGGAATGGGCTTGTTTCCCGGATGGATTTCTGACCTGATAAGTTCCAGCCTCAGTTACATACCCTATTGAATTAAGTAAGAATTGATTTTGTAAACGATATAAATTAAGATATAAAAATGGATTTAAGTAATTATTTGTTGATGAAGCCCGAATTATCGCTGGTAGCGGTGTTTCTGTTGTTCATAATTTATGACCTGTTTGCTTCTGACAACGCCAAAAAGTACTATTTTCCAATAGCTTGCACCCTGTTTTTGATTCATACGGTATATTGCTTCTTTGTTCAGGAAACAGGAACTGCTTTTGCCGGAACCTATGCAACAGGCCCCGCGCAGCATACCATAAAATGCGTCCTGAACATCGGTGTATTTCTTATCCTGCTTCAGGCAAACTCATGGCTATCCAAACCCGATTCGATATATAAGAGAGGCGAATTTTTTATGCTGACCATACTCACCCTCTTCGGCATGTATCTGATGATTTCGTCAGGGAACTTCCTCTTGTTCTACATTGGTTTGGAAACAGCCTCGTTGCCCATTGCGGCCTTGGTGGCATTCGACAAATACACCCACCATTCGGCAGAAGCGGGCGCTAAATATATCTTTAATGCCATCTTCTCGTCGGCCCTCATGATTTTTGGCTTGTCGTTCCTCTATGGGGCGTGTGGCTCTTTGTACTACACCGATATGGCAGCCGCTATTATCTCAACCCCGTTGATTATCATGGGGACGATTTTCTTTATGGGAGGCTTGTTCTTCAAAATATCGCTGGCGCCTTTCCACCTGTGGGCGCCGGACGTTTATCAGGGTGCGCCGACAAACGTTACGCTTTACCTGTCCACCATCTCGAAAGGAGCTTCGGTTTTTGCCCTGATGGCCATTCTTTACCAGGTCTTTCCGGCATTGTCGGAAGTGTGGCAGAGCGTGCTTTGGATTATCATCCTGCTGACGATTACTGTGGGTAACTTGTTCGCCCTCCGTCAGAAAAACATGAAACGTTTCCTGGCTTTTTCTTCCATATCGCAGGCCGGCTACATTATGCTGAGCGTTTTCGCCGGAACACAACTCGGTATGGGAGCCAGCATATACTATATATTTGTGTATATATTCTCTAATCTGGCCGCATTCGGCGTCATCTCCGCTATTGAGGATAAAACAGGCAAGCTGAGCATGAATGACTACAACGGTTTGTACAAAACAAATCCGAAATTGGCGCTGGCGATGATGATTGCCATGTTTTCGCTCGGAGGAATACCTTTCACTGCCGGCTTTTTCAGCAAAATGTTTGTCTTCATGGCCGCTATGCAACAAGGGTACATTGTGTTGGTTATTCTGGCTTTCCTGAACACCATCGTATCCCTGTATTACTACTTGCTGGTGGTGAAGGCCATGTTTATCAACAGCAGCGATTCGCCCCTCGAAACAGTAAATACCGATGGTTACCTCAAAGCCTCGTTGATAGTGTCGATGATTGGTATATTCGTGGTAGGCGTTGTGAGCTGCATCTATGAGTATATTAGTTCTGTTAGTTTTGGTATTTAAGAATCAAATGGCGAGCGAATAAATTCACAGGGCAAACCTTGAAAAATTTTAGAACCACTGTTACGGATGAGATTCCTCCCTTTGGTCGGAATGACTCGCCTATTGGGGGTTTAAGGGAGTAGGAAGCGGCGGCTTCGCCGCCGCTTCCTACTCCCCTCTCCCAAAAAGGAGACCGTCATTCCGACCAAAGGGAGGAATCTCCTGCTCATAGCAACTTTTTTTGAAATAAGAGACTAAATAATTATCTTCTACATAAGAAAGTATTTTTTTGTTTTGTTTTTTTCCACTATTCAACTAATAATGCTAACTTTGTGAAATAAAATATAATCTAATGACCTTTACTGCTATATGCAACTCGGTATTTGATAAAGTTATCGAGGTTTATCACCTTACCGACAATGTGGATGCGGAGTTTGAAAATCCTTATAAATTGCCGCAAATTGAGTATTTCCTATATTCAAAAAATTGGATAGACACCGTTCAGTGGCATCTCGAAGATATTGTCAGAGATCCCGATATTGACCCGGTTAAAGCCTTGGAGATAAAGCGGCGTATTGATAAGTCCAATCAGGAGAGAACAGACCTCGTGGAACTGATTGACAGTTACTTTTTGGATAAATACAAGGATATTAAACCCTTATCCGCTGCCAGAATAAACACCGAAAGTCCGGCATGGGCTGTTGACCGTCTGTCTATATTGGCCCTTAAAATATACCACATGAGGCAGGAAGTTGCCCGCACGGATGTCGATCAATTGCATCACGACCAATGCCGGAAAAAATTGGACATTTTGCTGGAGCAACGAAAAGACTTGTCTCTGGCTATCGAAGAACTGCTGGCCGACATAGAGCAAGGACGAAAGTTTATGAAGGTCTATAAGCAGATGAAAATGTACAACGACCCGGCCTTGAATCCTGTTTTGTATGAAAAATCAAAAAAATAACAAATAAAAAATGTCCCGAGTTCTCATAGTAAGAGTATCTTCGTTTGGTGATGTAGCAATGTTGATTCCTGCTGTGTATTCTGTGGCAGCAAGGTATCCACACGATCGGTTTGTGGTGCTGACAAGAAAGGCTTTTGCTCCATTGTTTGAGAATATCGGGTTTAATGTAAACTCTAAAAGTTTTGATGCCAACCGGCATTCCGGCTTCTTCGGGTTACTGAAGTTGATTCTTTCGCTACAAAAAGGAGGCTATTCGCATGTGGCCGATATGCACGATGTGCTTCGTTCAAAAATTATCAGAAAAGTTTTATTCTTTCAAGGGAAAAAAGTCGCTCACATCAACAAGGGGCGTGCCGAAAAAAGCGAAATGATTAAAACCAAAGAGCTGGATGTTCCGCTTAAACATGTAATAAATCGTTACATGGAGGTTTTTGAGCAAATCGGGTTTCCGGCAGATATTAGTTTCACCAACTTTTTCGAGTTCAGAGAACGAACAATATATCCTTTGCGTACTGTTATAAAAGAGAAAAAAGGAAACTGGATCGGAATAGCGCCTTTCTCTAAACATGAGGAGAAAATATATCCGCTGCAAAAAATGGAAAATATTTTGGCTACTCTTTCCGAAAATCCCGACAACCATATTTTCCTGTTCTCCTCGGGTACGCAGGAAGACTTAGTTACACGGCAATGGGCCGAAAATTATCCGCAGACTATCAGCATCTCGGGCAAATTGAATCTTGAAAACGAATTGCTGCTCATCTCTTTTCTGGATGTAATCATATCAATGGATTCGGCCAATATGCATCTGGCTTCGCTTGTCGAAACGCCTGCGGTATCTGTTTGGGGAGCTACACATCCGGCTTTGGGCTTCTACGGATACGGACAAAAACCCGGGAATGCGGTACAAATCGACCTCCCGTGCCGTCCCTGTTCGGTATATGGCGATTTGCCCTGTATGCGTGGCGATTATGCGTGTATGCATCAGATTGACGAATCGGCGGTACTGGAGAAAGTGGAGAAGATACTTTCAAGTAAACAACAATAGATGAAAATTGCTATTTTATCCCCGTTTTATCCATTCAGGGGAGGACTGGCTCAATTGAATGCCCGGTTATATACCGAGCTATCCCTGAACAACGAGGTGGCGGCTTTTTCTTTCACCACTCTCTATCCCAATTTTTTGTTCCCCGGCAAAACCCAATTCGTAACCGAGGGAGATACCGCAAAAGAAATAGAAAACAAGCGGGTGCTGAGCGCTATAAATCCGTTCTCGTACATCATCGCCGCCAAAGCCATCAACAAATTTTCGCCCGATATACTGATTATCCCTTACTGGATGTCGTTCTTCGCGCCGGCTTATGGCAGCGTTTGCCGTCTGTTGAAGAAAAAAACAAAAGCGCTTTCCCTCGTTCATAACGCCACATCGCACGAGCGAACTATTATCGAACGGCCTTTGGCCAACTACTTTTTCAGTTGCTGCGATGCTTTTATTGTGATGAGCGAGCCGGTCCGCAAAGATTTGTTGTCGCTTCGCAAAGATGCCAAAATCACCTTATTACCGCATCCCATATACGACCAGTATAAAGAGAAAATCGACAAAGAAATAGCCTGCAAACAGCTGAATATTGATGCTGCGAAAAAAACAGCCCTATTCTTCGGGTTCATCAGGGACTACAAAGGCCTGGATATACTTATTGAAGCAACCAACTATTTGCCGGACGATTATCAACTGGTGATTGCCGGAGAATGTTACGGCAGTTTTGAAAAATATGCGCAGCTGATTAACAGCTCCAGCCTGAAAAATCAGATTGTTGTTTTTGAACAATACATCAACGACGACATGGTAACCACTCTTTTTTCGGCTGCCGATGTACTCGTATTGCCCTATCGCTCGGCCACGCAAAGCGGAGTTGTAGCCTTAGCCTATCAGCTCGAAACACCGATGGTAGCCACCGATGTGGGCGCCTTGGGCGAAACCCTGAAATCGACCGAAACAGGCATCGTTGCAAAAGGCGTTTCGCCAAAAGAAATGGCCGAAGCCATTATGGAATTTTTCGACAGCGGAAAAGCGGCATTCTATACCGAGAATACCCGCAAAGAAAAACAGCGGTTGTCGTGGAAGAACTTTATTGTACAGCTGGAAGATTTTATTGAACGGGAGGTTGTTTGAGTAGTTGGTTACTCACCGCAACTTGTTTAAGGCTGAAGGCCTTTAACAAGTTGCGGCAAAGACGGAAAATCACAAAAACAAATCGCACCACTCCACAAACCTGTTAACCGATTGCCCTCCAAATTTAGAGAGACTTGCTATAACCTGCTCCGGTGTTTTTTCTTTCCCCAGTTTTGATTTAGAGTAGAAGCAATCGGCAAAGCAAATTACTTTTTCTTCAATGCTTAACGGCAGCATGTCGCGGTGAGGGAGGGGCAGGTTTTGAGCTATAATCGCTTCGGTGGTAAGCCCTGTTCCGGTGTGCCTCTCGCACACCAACGCGTGTTTGGGGTATCCTTCGGCCTGCATCAGTTCGCTGCCCAAATAGCCGTGAGCAATGTAGGGATGCGTACCGAAACTGTGTATAGAGGGCGCATTGGTCATAAATATGCCAATGTCGTGAATCATTCCGGCCTCGCCGACAAACCGGTTGTCAATACCCAATTCGGGATGCTGCTCTGATATAGACAATGCCTTCTGCGTTACCGACAGGCTGTGCTCTACCAGTATTTTGTACAGCTCGCTATTTTTGTCGTAATATTTTTCTATAATATCTTCCATAATAATGGTTAAGATTGTTCATCATATTCAATATTGTATTTTTAAAATTTGCAATTTCTTTTTTATTTGCTCTTTTTCCAAACTGCCACTTGTTCCTAATCGAATATATGGCAGATTTATTTTCTCAAGAATTGAATTTTTCAAATCATCACGCCTTGACTGTGGTGTTCCTTTTTTGTGAAATGCTACGCCATCTACTTCGATCACCAACCTTGGCAATTTACTTATTTTGTCAAAAATCAAAAAGTCGAAATGCGTTAATTCATTCAAAGCATATTTTGCTTCTTCATCGTTCAAATTATCAGTATTATGCAAAACCATTCTCATAGGAATATGAATTTTTACGCCAAATTTTTGAAAATCTTTTTCCTGCAAGATTTCATCTATTTCATTGAATAACAGGTTTTCGCTGTCGTATTCGGAAACAATCTTTTTATTTTCAAGATATTGAAGTCGTTTTTCATTATGGCATTTGAACAGCAAATCAAAAACAGAGGAAATTTCACTTTGAACAATTTCCAAATTATTGTATTCTACATATTTAACAAGGTCGCCAATATTCGTGTCCTGTGTCATATCATTTCCATTGACCACTACAATAAGTTGGTCTTTTGCCCTTGAAACTGCCACATTCAGGCGATTGGCATTGTCAGCAAATTCCGATATTTCGTTATCAACAGTAGAAAGAACAATCACATCATTTTCTCGTCCCTGAAATTTATCTACCGTATCGGCTTGAATATTCGTGCCTGCAAATGCCTGCCGTAAAGCATTTGTCTGATTGCGATAGGGCGTAACAATTCCAAGCGACACATCTTTATCCAAATTTTGCTGAGGAATAATTTCGTTTTTTATCACATCAATTTGCCGCTGATTGATACGGTTTCTTTCGTGGCTACCTTCTACCGTTTTATATACAATCAAAGGGCTACGTTTTGATTTTGCCTCACTTAAAATGATAAGTTGATTGTTGTAAAATTTCTGATTGCAAAAATCAATTATTTTCGGGTGGCAGCGATAATGTTCGCGCAATAAAGTTCTCGGTGCATTAGGAAACATTTCCGTCAAAGAAAGTAAAATACTGTGATTTTTGTAATGATAGTATTCAGGTAAATTATATTCAGCAAAAAACTTGTCGGTTTTTTCTGCATCTTCGCTATTTACAACATTGGGCAGTTGCTTTAAATCGCCTACAATAACGGCTTTTTTCGCACAAGACAAAGCCAATGCTCCTGTTGCTAAATTTACTTGCGAGGCTTCATCTACAATAACATAATCATACATTATTTTGTTTGACAAACTGCTTCTCAACGAATAGGTTGTGCTTAAAACAACAGGATATTCTTCGATAAATTTTTCGGAATTTTTCCAAAGCTCATCAATTTCAAACAACGTTCTTTCTTTCCTTTCATATTTTCGCGCAAGTTTATCCCGAAAAATCAGCAGCGACAATTCGGAATATTCTTTCATTTTCCTGTCAAAATCAAAATCGTTTAATTCTTTTTCAAGAGTATTTATTGCATTTTTAATTTCTGCTGTTTTACTATTATAAAAATGTTTCCTGCAATAATGTAAAGCATCTGCTTCTTCCGAAATAAAAAATACAGATTTATCAACTATACCATATTTAATGTAAAACTTCAGGCGTTTAATCCATTTCTGCAACCCGTTTGTTTTATGATATTTATCAATAAACTTATAATTTTCTAAATACAACCAAATTTCTAAAATGGTATCCGAATTTTTATTCCCGAAAAAGTGTGCAAATAAATTGGAATCATTATTTTGAAAATTATTCTCAAAATACTTGTATTCTAATTCAATACCGTCTAATTCCTGTTTTAAATGTGATAATTCGTTTTTTCTTTGTAATTTTTTATTCAGTTTTTCAAAAAGCGATTTTAATTCTATATCAACTTCGTTCTTTTCTTCGGCAGATAATTCCCATTCTGCAAAGGTTGGAAAAGATTTATTTTTTTGCTCATCAATAAACGCTTGTTTATTTTCTCTGCTACCAAGATATGCTGCTATAAAATCAACTTTGTATTTTTCTAATTTTTCAAGCACATTTTTTGTTGCCGAATTATTGCTTGACACAACTGCTACACTTTCGCCTCGTATAATTGCATTTGCAATAATATTTAGAATTGTTTGTGTTTTACCTGTTCCCGGCGGACCTTCGATAATGCTCAATTTGTTTGTTAATGCTTTTTCTACGGCATTTTTCTGACTTTCGTTAAAACCAAACGGATAAACGGCGTTTGATAAATATTGTTTATTGTAATAAGATAATTTTTCTGTTAAGAAGTCAGATAATACACTTTCAGAACTTACAAAGTCAATTTTATCATATTGATTTGCAAGAATGTTTCCAATGGATTCGTTTTTCAAACTTACGGCTGTTGCAATGCGTTTCAGGTACTCAAATCGTTGCTTTGCACTTTCTTTCAACAAGGCAGACAGAATGATTTTTACATCCTGTTCTCTGTACGAATATTTTTTTTCGCTGTTACAAAATGTAATTTCTACCTTATCGCCAAATTGCTGCCAATTCTTAACGCTATTGGTTTTATCTTCGCCTTTTATGATTATTTGATAGTTCAAAATTATTTTATTGTAATTATTGTATTTTTTTCTGTTTGTTTCTGCCACTTCGGGACGAATGGGGGCGGTGGGGTTCCCATTTTCGTAGAGCGTTACCCAGTCGTGGTCGGAAGATTGTAAATTTTTATGATATAATTGTTTGAGATGCTGCAATCCGTTAGGATTGCATCGCTCGGTAGCATAAGAGTAAGTTAACGAGGACGCATTCCATTCGGAATGCGACCCTTATTAAGCCTGATTTTTCTACCGAGCGAATCATTCCTACGGAATGATGCTAATAACACGCAACTTTATATTTGTATAACAAATAATTACAATCTTCCGAACACCTCTGGGCGTTGCCATATACTAATGCTTAAAGGCTTTCAGCCTTAGCCTATTGGCGCGAAGCAACAATAAATTCATTATTCACATTAGTCTCATTGGCAAATTACTTATCCTTTATCTTCTGCCAGGTATCTTTCAACGAAACGGTTCTGTTAAACACCAGTTTATCGACTGAGGAGTCAGGGTCGATATTAAAATAGCCTATCCGTTGGAACTGAAAATTATCCAGGGGTTTGGCATCCTTCAAGAATGGTTCTACTTTGCAGCCGGTTAGCACTTTCAGCGAATCGGGGTTGAGTAGTTCTCTAAAGTCTTTTTCCTTTTCTTCCGCCGAAGGATTTTCGTCCATAAACAAGCGGTCGTATAAGCGTACTTCGGCATCTATGGCCTCCTTGCACGATACCCAGTGAATGGTTCCTTTTACTTTTCGTCCGCTTTCTTCCAGCCCGCTTTTGGTCAATGGGGCGTACTCGGCATATACCTCAACTACCTTGCCCGCCTCATCGTGTTTGCATCCTGTGCATGTAACAATGTAGGCCGATTTCAACCGTACGTCCTGTCCGGGGGTCAGTCTGAAATATTTTTTCGGGGCATCCTCCATAAAGTCGTCCCGTTCGATGTACAATTCTTTCGAGAAAGCAATCTTGTGGCTTCCGGCGCTTTCATCTTGCGGATTATTCTGGGCGTCCAGCATTTCGGTTTGTCCGTCCGGATAATTGGTAATAATCAATTTTACGGGGTCGAGGACAGCCGATACACGCGTAGCTTTTTCGTTCAGGTCTTCCCTGACGGCGTATTCCAGCAGAGCCACATCAATTATTCCATCGTACTTGGTGTAACCTATTTTGTCGATGAATTTCCTTACCGACTCGGAAGTGTATCCCCGGCGGCGATAACCGCAGATGGTCGGCATACGCGGGTCGTCCCAGCCATTCACATAGCCTTCCTTAACCAGTTGAAGCAGTTTGCGTTTGCTCATAACCGTATAGGTCATATTCAGGCGGTTAAATTCAAACTGGCGTGGTCTGTAATCGTCCGATGCCAATTGGCTGATAAACCAATCGTACAGCGGGCGGTGCACCTCAAACTCCAAGGTGCAGATAGAATGGGTAACACCCTCAAAGTAATCGCATTGACCATGGGCGAAATCATACATCGGATAAACATTCCATTTGTTTCCGGTGCGGTGATGCGCCTGCTTGATGATGCGGTAGATGATGGGGTCGCGAAAGTGCATGTTGGACGATGCCATATCTATCTTGACGCGTAAAACCATGCTTCCTTCCTCAAAGAGACCTTCGTTCATTTTTCCGAACAAATCAAGATTTTCTTCAACCGGACGGTTCCGGTAAGGGCTTTCGACCCCTGCTTGGGTAGGCGTTCCTTTTTGTTTGGCTATTTCTTCCGCCGATTGTTCGTCCACGTAAGCTTTTCCTTTCTTAATCAGTTGAATAGCAAAGTCCCACAACCGGGGAAAGTAATCGGAGGCATAAAAAACATTTTCCCAGTCGAAGCCCAGCCATTGAATATCTTTCTTGATTGACTCAACAAACTCAACGTCTTCTTTCACCGGATTGGTATCGTCGAAACGAAGATTACACAGCCCTCCGTATTTTTGAGCTATCCCAAAGTCGAGGCAAATAGCTTTTGCGTGGCCTATATGTAAATAGCCATTGGGTTCGGGCGGAAAGCGGGTTTGCAAGCGTCCGTCATTTTTCCCCTCTTTCAAGTCTTTTTCAACAATAAGCTCTATAAAGTTAAGACTTTTCTTTTTTTCTTCAATAGCGTCGTTTATATTTTCCATCATTTATCATTTCATATAAAAATCAGTATTCAGCATTTTCCAGATATTCCCGGAGATAAAAATCGTAGGTGTCGTAAAATTTCCTGAAATCTTCCGTCTGTCGGTACTTATCCATTATCCGCTGAACTTCGTTATAATTGCTTTCGGCCTGCTCCAGATTATTCTCCCTCGAATAAGTCATCGACTGTTGAGTTAAATAGGCTGCTTTCCGGGCATCCTCTTCAAGCGTTGGCTCGGAGCACGATGCCACGAAAATAAAGAATAAAAAGAAACTTAATAATAGCTTTACCCGCTTCATTTTTCTGGTTTTTCGACAAAGGTAGGAAAAGAAGTGAAAAACTAAAAATGAAAAATGATTTTCTAATGTGCTAATGGAACAAAATTCTGTAGAGACGCGGCACGCCACGCACTCACATTATTCACATTGGCACATTATTCTCATTAGCTTATTGTCATATTTCCACTTTATTTGTGCTATATTTGCAGCTTAATTTAGAAATAAAACCGTAAACTATGAAAGGAAAGATTTTAGTAACCGGCGGAGCCGGATACATTGGTTCTCACACAGTTGTAGAGCTTCAAAACGCAGGTTATGAGGTTATTGTAATTGATAATCTGTCGAACTCAACCGCCGATTCTATTGATGGTATCGAAAAAATAACCGGTATTCGTCCTGCTTTCGAAAAACTTGATTGCAACGATATTGACGGACTAAATGCGCTTTTTAATAAATACAAAGGCATACAGGGCATTATTCATTTTGCCGCCAGCAAAGCCGTAGGGGAATCGGTGCAAAAGCCCATACTCTACTACCGCAACAACCTCAACTCCTTAATCAACTTGCTCGAATTGATGCCTGTACACGATGTGAAAGGAATTGTTTTTTCGTCTTCCTGCACCGTTTACGGCGAACCCGATAAAAACCCCATAGACGAAAACGCCCCCATAAAACCGGCCACTTCGCCTTACGGAAATACCAAACAAATCAACGAAGAAATTATTCACGATTACATTCGCTCGGGAGCTGCTGTCAGGAGCATCATCCTGCGCTATTTCAATCCCATCGGGGCGCATCCGAGCGCCGAGATAGGCGAATTGCCCAACGGCGTTCCTCAAAATCTGGTGCCTTTCATCACTCAAACGGCCATAGGCGTCCGTCAGCAACTGAGCGTTTTTGGCGACGACTACAATACACCGGACGGATCCTGCGTCAGGGATTTTATAAATGTGGTCGACTTGGCCAAAGCACACGTAATAGCCATCGACAGAATGCTGGGAAATGTATCGGAAGACAAAGTCGAAATCTTTAATCTGGGAACAGGCACAGGGGTTTCGGTGCTGGAACTTATCAATGTATTTGAAAAAGTATCCAACTCGAAGCTTAACTACAAAATAGTTGGCCGTCGCGAAGGCGATATTGAAAAAATATGGGCTGCCCCCGAAAAAGCCAATAATGTATTGGGATGGACAGCAAAAGAAAACATCGACGACACCATGCTCTCGGCCTGGAAATGGCAATTGAAGTTGCGCGAAAAAGGGATTATGTAAAAGGCATCCCCAATTCTTTGAAGTGAATTTATTGTAGAGAGGTTTTTTAATACTTAAAGGCTTTCAGCCTTAGCTTGGCGGCTATATCTTTTATGCGATAGCCCGCGCGCTTCCTTTAATAAATTAGTAAATATTACTCTTTTTTATGTTATTTGCTTTTTAAATCCTAAGGCAAACGCATGAAAAATTATATACTTTCATTGTGTAAAAGTATATTTTTTAAATTACAATGACTATTTTTCTCCAGCTATTTTTATCTTATTTTGAAACATTATTCGCCCTTTTTTTGTCTGTCTGTCATTGCGGGCCCCGACCCGCAATCTCCTGCGCATGGAACAAAACTTCCGGTTTTTGCTCGTTTTGACGGTGTGTGTGTGTCGGGTGTATGCCATACGACCCTACGGGAAACGCGTCATTTTGTCCAACCTGATTTATAATCCAATCGGAGGGTGTGTTTAGTCCCATGCGGGACTGAGCCCCCGTGGGAGAGATATAGAAAAGTCCCCCCTACGGGGGATTAGGGGGTTACAGCCACTTCTTCTTCCTGAAGATAAAAAGAATAATGCCGGAGGCAAACACCATCAGGGCAATAGAAAAAATGTAGCCCCATATTCCCCATTCCATTTCGGGCATTCCGGGGAAATTCATGCCGTATATGCTGGCTATCAGGGTAGGGGGCATGAAGATGACAGAGATAACGGTAAACATCTTTATTATTTTGTTCTGTGCCACATTAACAAACCCGAGGAAGGTATCCTGCAAGTAATCGAGGCGGTCGAAACTGAAGCGGATGTGTTCCAGCAGCGAATTGATGTCTTTGATGATGATGGTCAGCTTATCGTGCAATTCCCTGGGGAATATTTCGCTTCTCAGCATACTCGATACGGCGCGGTATTTCTCAATGATATTTTCACGGAGCAGCATGGTTTTTTCCTGCAAGTCTTTTATTTCCATCAACAGTTCCTCATCCACCTCGTTGGTATTGATGCTGTTACTCAACACGGTAATGCGCTGAGTGAGTTCTTCAATCATATCGGCGTCGGTTTCGACACGGGTTTCGAGCAAGGCCACAAATACATGGTAGCCAGTGGGGTAATTCCGGGGGTTTGCCGATATTTTCTTCACCGTTTCGTGGAACGAGAGCAATTCTTCGTCGCGAACGGTAATCAGAATATCGTTCTTCATAATAAACGAAATGGCTTCTCTTTCAAACGAATTTAACAGGAAGTTGAGGTTGACGACCAGCGAATCGGATGTTTCGATATAACGCGAAGACATCTCAATTTCGATCATTTCTTCCTCTTCCTGTATATAGATTTTCAGGTAATCTTCCAGTTCGTTCTCAATTTCTTCGTCAACGTTGTTTAAGTCAATCCAAAGAAACTTTTTGATGGGTGTTTCTTTCAAAAATTCAAGGCTACGGCTGATTCTGATTGCATTGTCTTTATGATAAAAAAGTTTTACTTCTGCCATAAATTCTCAGATTTAAAGGGGTTTGCACTCTTTTTAATTCTGCTGGCCCTGGAGGTATGCTTGCGTAATATTGGCCAGTTTTTCGAAATCTGAAACCGATAGCTGCTCGGGGCGTTTATCAAAAATTGGGTCGGAACAGGCCTCACAATTTTTTCCCAACAAGGGTCTCATCGAATTACGCAAGGTTTTTCGTCGTTGATTAAAACTTGTTTTGACGACCGTCTTGAAGAGCTTTTCATCACAATCAAGGCTTTGCCGGTCGTTCCGCGTCAGTTTAATCACCGCCGACTTGACCTTTGGCGGAGGGTCGAAAACCGTCTCGTCCACGGTAAAAAGGTATTCAATATCGTACCATGCCTGCAACAATACGCTCAATATTCCGTAGGCTTTTTTCCCGGGTTTTGAGGCGATGCGTTCGGCAACTTCTTTTTGCAACATGCCCGCACAGCAAGGAACATGATTTTTGTAATCGAGTACTTTAAAAAATATTTGAGACGAAATGTTGTACGGATAATTCCCAATCACACAAAATTTATCGGGATAAATGTCCAATAAATCCAGCTGAAGAAAATCGGCTTCGATGATATGTCCGTCGAGCGAAGGAAAGTGTTCTTTGAGGTAAGGTACTGAATCCCTGTCGAGTTCCACTACCGTTAATTCGCCTTTTTCTATCAGGTATTGTGTGAGAACACCCATTCCGGGGCCGACTTCAATGATGGGTACACCGACAAAATTATCCAGCGTATTGGCTATACGTTGGGCAATTTGCAGGTCTTTCAAAAAATGTTGACCGAGGAATTTTTTAGGCTTAACAACTCTCATCCGCAACTAATGCTTATATTTGTACCTTGCAAAGGTAGTGTTTAATTCCAAAAATCAGAACACAACAGGTTCATATTATTACATTAAAGCAAAATATTAAATTATAACGATGGAGCAGTCTGTAGAAGAAAAATCACCGAAGAAGAGCATAGTGGGCAAAATAGCGAAGTTTGTTCTTCCTTTGGCCTTGGGTATTTTGATATTGTATTTCCTTTTTCGCGATATAAATTTCAGTGAAGTTTGGTCGGTACTTAAAGATGCCAATTATGCAATATTGGCATTTTCGTTGATATTCGGCTTGCTGGGAAACACCATCCGTGGATACCGCTGGGACTTGCTGATAAGGCCTTTGGGGTATAAAGCCAAGGTGTCCACGCTCAATTATGCCATTTATGGCGGCTATGCCGTTAATTTTGTATTTGCCCGCGCCGGCGAAATATGGCGTTGCGGAATAGTGGCAAAGGAAGAAAAAATACCCTTCACCAAACTGTTCGGCACCATGATTCTGGATCGTGTCCTCGATACTTTAACGGTGCTTTCGATTACTGTTATCGCGTTTTTCCTCAATATGCAGTTCTTGTTGAAGGCGAATCAGGAACGGATTGATGCGATACACAACATATTAACCTCTCCAATACTGTATATTGCAATTGTGGCGCTTGTGCTTGCGCTGTTTGTTATTTTCAAGTTCTTCGGGCAAAACTTTATTGTAAAAAAAATAGTCGATTTGGTGGCAGGAATGGGAAAAGATATGAAAATTATCTGGAAGATGAAGACGAAAAAACGCCTTTTCCTGTATAGTATCGGTATCTGGGCGTCCTACTTCTTCTATTTTTATATTACTTTTTTTGCTTTTGGTTTTACGAAAGACCTTGGTTTTACTGCCGCGCTGGTGGCCTTTGCCCTGAGCAGCATCAGTATGGGCGTGCCTTCCAACGGAGGACTGGGGCCCTGGCAACTGGCCGTTATCGCTTCCCTTACAATATATGGCGTGGATACCATGTCGGCAACAGCCTTTGCAACAGGCGTTTTCGCCATACAGTCGTTGTGGGTGATTCTGTGCGGATTGGTCGGAATCGCTATGCTGGCCGTTAGGAAAAAAAACTAAAGCCCCTCCAACCTCCCCGCCGGGGAGGCTTATAAAGTCCCCTTACGGGGAATTTAGGGGGCTGGGACTAAAAAATATATAGCTATGTCAAAAGAAATTTTATCTCTCGAACCGGAGAATGTGTGGAAACATTTTTATGAATTAACCCAAATCCCTCGTCCAACCGGACAAATGGCGGCGGTTACCAAATTTGTCTCCGGTTTCGGACGCTCGTTGGGCTTGGAAACAGTACAGGACAAAACCGGTAATGTATTGATTCGGAAACCGGCCTCAAAAGGAATGGAGAATGCGCCGGTTGTTATTCTTCAATCGCATCTGGATATGGTGCCCCAAAGCAACTCGGACGTAAAGCACGATTTTGCCAAAGACCCGATTGATGCACGCATTGATGGGAAAATAGTAAAAGCCACCTCAACTACATTGGGCGCCGACAATGGAATAGGCGTTGCCGCTATCATGGCTATCCTTGAGGATAATAGCTTGGTGCATGGCCCCATCGAAGCGCTTTTCACCATAGACGAAGAGGTGGGTATGGATGGCGCTTTTGGCTTGGAACCGGGTTTCCTGAAAGGCAATATTCTGCTGAATCTTGATACGGAAGATTTAGGTGAATTGTGCGTAGGCTGTGCCGGTGGTACCGATGTAAACGTATCTTTTGGCTACAAGGATGCCGAAGTCCCTGTCGGTGATGTGGCGCTGAAAATCAGTCTTACCGGATTGAAAGGCGGCCATTCGGGCATGGATATTCATCTCGGACGGGCGAATGCGAATAAATTGATGTTCCGCTTCCTGAAAGAAGTCGTTCGCGATTACGAAGCGCGTTTGTCGTTTATCAACGGTGGTTCTCAGCGCAATGCCATACCTCGCGAGGCGTTTGCCATAATAACCGTCCCCGCAGGTGGAGAGGCCGGGATTATTGAACTCGTAAAGGCCTGTGAGGCGGTATATATTACTGAATATAAAGGAATAGAAACAAGTATATCATTCCGAGCCGAACCGGTCGCCTTGCCCCAGACGCTTATTCCCGAAGAAATACAGGATAACCTGATTAATGCGGTAGAAGCCTGTCAGAACGGTGTAATCAGTATGTTGACGGATTTTCAGGGGACGGTGGAAACATCAACCAATCTGGCTTCCGTTAAATCGTCTGCCGGATTGGTGGAAGTGAGGTTTCTGGCTCGCAGTTCGTCCGACACCCGCAAGGAGGCTATTTGTTCGAGTATCGAAAGCGCTTTTCTGCTGGCAGGAGCAAAGGTAGAGTTCGATGCATCCTATCCGGGCTGGCAGCCTGACGTAAACGCCAAGGTTTTGCATGTGATGAAAGACCTGTACATGGAATTGTATGGAAAACCGGCAGAAGTAAAAGTTGTACATGCCGGACTGGAATGCGGAATTATCCTCGGCAGCACACCCAATCTGGATATTGTTTCCTTCGGCCCAACCATCATGCATCCCCATTCGCCGGATGAGTACGTGGAGATAGAGAGCGTGGGTATTTTTTACGATTATTTGAAAGCTGGTTTGGGGAGATTGAAGTAAGGGAGAAAGGATGCCTTGCCTCTACGGTTATGATAGGATTGTAGGGGCAGACCTGTGTGTCTGCCCTCAGCTGGCGCGGATTTCCCAATCCGTGCCAACGAGTAACGGGTTGCGATGTTCTCAGTCAGACACGGGAACGGATTGGGAAATCCGCGCCAGCTGAGGCAGTTACGAGTTACAAGTAAATTACGAGTGCGGGGCTGTCTCATAAGCCTTATTCCCGAGCTTGTCATTGGCTCAGGCCGATTTACGCTCCGCTCCAATTGCGGATTCCGACCCGCAATCTGCTGACAATCATTGCACGTTTACTCAGGGGATCCCGTGTCAAGCACGGGATGACAGACTTTTGAGACAGCCTCACATCGTTTCCATCCTAATAAACTATACAGGGGATTATTAATCTTTATCCGAATTGCTATCCGAATGATGCGAATTTTTGTGGTCTTGTATCACAAAATAAATACCACCAACAAAGGCAATTAAAAGAACTACACCAAACATGAATAAAGCTCCGTTCATTATTTCTTTCCTTCCTTTTTTTGTGGCGCTTCTTTTTGTAAATAAAGCCCCCACGTCATTATTATTACACAACTATTCCGCCAACGATATATACAAATTGCTCTTCTTTTACTCCATTGAAAAAAGATGAAACGATTACTGCTGTTACAATATATTTGGCAATATCCATTAGCCACTTTCCAAACTCTTTCTTCATAATTGCAGGTTTACTATACAAAAATAGTTATTTTATTCTTAATTGCAAAAACCTGATAAATTTAAATAATAGCCCCCCTGAATCCCTTTGCTGGCTCCGTGCCAACGAGTAACGGGTTGCAATGTTCTCAGTCAGACATGGGCACGGATTGGGAAATCTGCGCCAGCAAGAACTTTGAACCTCGAACTTTGAACTTTGAGTTTAAAACTTATTTACTACATTTGTACCGTTTAAGCTTTTTCAATAAAAATGGCTACAATACATATAAATAACTGCCCTGTGTGTGGAAGTGAGGAGCTTGCTCCTTTGCTTTCGGGTAAGGACAATCTGGTATCGGGAGAGATTTTTACTGTCTTCTCTTGTGCTAAGTGCGGCTTTGCTTTTACACAGGATTTTCCTGCCGAAGGAGAAATCGGTAAATACTACGATGCGCCGGAATATGTTTCCCATAGCGATACGCAGAAGGGGATCATCAATACTTTATACCATCTTGCGCGAAAATCGGCGCTTAATTCAAAGGCGGCCTTACTGAAAAAAGTATCGGGCAAACAAACGGGTTCGGCGCTGGATATTGGCGCCGGTACGGGTTATTTCCTCAACCGGATAAAGGAGGATGGCTGGAATATTACGGGCATAGAAAAGTCCGCTTCGGCACGGGAATATGCGAAGGAGAAATTCGGACTGGATTTGTATGATTCGGATGCTCTTTTTCAGCTGCCGGAAAAAACGCAGGATATTGTTACGCTGTGGCATGTATTGGAACACCTCGAAAAGCTGAACGAAACCATGCAGCGCATACACCAACTACTGAAAGACGATGGGACGGCCATCATCGCCTTACCCAACAAAAGTTCTCTCGATGCCAGGCATTACAAAGGATTGTGGGCGGCTTATGATGTTCCACGCCATTTGTGGCATTTTTCTCCGTCCGATTTTCAAGGGTTGGCGGAAAAAAACGGCTTTTGTGTAGTTGCCCAAAAGCCCATGTATTTTGATGTATTTTACATATCAATGCTTAGCGAAAAAAACAGGAAAATGCCGCTTGCAAGCTTTGCAGGGCTGCTAAAAGGAGGAATCTTCTTTTTGCGAAGCCTGAGCGATGTGAAGAAATGCAGTTCTATTATTTATGTATTGAAGAAAAAATAAAAATAAAACCCCATGATTAATAAAGAAAAAAGCCTTGCCGGAAAAATACTTCCTCATGTAGCAGCCATCATTTGTTTCCTTGTCATCACTTTCACCTATTTCAGCCCCTTGCTGGAGGGGAAAGTCCTCGCTCAGTCCGATATTAGCCAATTTACGGGCATGTCGAATGAGTTGAAAAACTATTACAACGAAGAAGGTGTGGGCTCTGTTTGGACAGGTTCCATGTTCTCGGGGATGCCCGGTTACCAGATAGGTGTATGGGGCCCCAATCCGAATTTATTGAATTACGTGGAGAAACCTTTGAAACTCTTGAATGACCGGACTGCCGGCCCGGTGTTTGCAGGGATGTTAATGGCTTATATACTGTTTGTTATTCTGGGCTTTGGCGTTATTTCTTCCATGTTGGGGGCCATAGCGTTTTCGTTCTGTTCATACAACATTATCATCATTGAGGCGGGGCATGTTACCAAGGCTTGGGCAATTGCCTATATGCCGCTGGTTGTTGCCGGGTTGCTAACCACCTTCCGGAAAAAACAGTTGCTGGGTGGTTTGCTTATGGCCCTGGGACTGGCCTTGCAAATCAAAAACAACCACTTGCAGATAACCTATTATACCGGCATATTGTGTATTGTTCTCTACCTTGGCTTCTTGGTTAAAGAACTTCTACGGAAAGACCCTGAACCGGTATTGAAAGCTACGGGCGTATTGGCCATTGCGGTAGTATTAGCTGTTTTAAGCAATGCCTTTAGCTTCTATTCCAACTACGAAATGTCGAAGGAAAGTACGCGTGGCAAATCGGAACTGTCGCAACCTACCGAATCGGAAAAACAATCTTCGGGTTTGGACAAGGATTATGCATTTGCCTGGAGTTATGGCAAAGCCGAAACATTTTCGTTGCTCATCCCCAACATTAACGGTGGAGCATCGGGCGGTAAACTCAGCGCATCCTCCAACTTGTATCAGAAGTTGAGGGAAAACGGGCAGCAACTCCCTGCCGATGGGCTGCAAGGAGCGCCTACCTATTGGGGGCCACAACCCTTTACCTCGGGGCCTGTTTATTTCGGCGCTATAATTTGCTTCCTGTTTCTTTTGGGCATGATAATTATCAAAAGCCGGACGAAATGGTTATTGCTGGCGGCGACCGTGTTGTTTGTTTTTCTGTCCTGGGGAAAGAATTTTGAATTGTTCAACGATTGGTTTTTCTACTATTTCCCGATGTACAACAAATTCCGTGCGGTGTCGATGGCCTTGGTTATTCCGGCCTTGACGATGCTGATACTTGCCGTGTGGGGCATAAAGGAATTTTTTGACAGCGATGATAGCAAAAAGAAATTGAAATCGCTTTATATAGCTGCCGGAGTTGCTGGCGGTATATCGTTGTTTTTCTGGTTAATGCCCGATGCCTTTTTCAATTTTACCAGCGAAGCCGATGAGAGTATGCGCTCGCAATATCCCGACTGGTTCTATACGGCCTTGCTTCAGGACCGGAAAGATTTGTTGTCGTCTGATGCCATCCGGTCGTTTATGTTTGTTCTTTTGGCGGCTGTTGTGTTATGGGGTTCGGTGAAATTGAAGCTGGATAAACAAAAGGCGGCGATAAGCTGTACGGCAATTTTGGCTGTACTTGTTTTATGCGATTTGTGGAATGTAGATAGACGATACATTGATAATGACCAATTCAAAAATAAGCTGAACTATATGGGTCAAATGTTCACGCAATCGAATGCCGATAAGATTATTCTTCAGGACAAAGCCCCTTCGCACCGGGTGCTGAACCTCAACGACCCATTCAACGAATCAATGACGTCCTACTATCACAAGTCGATAGGGGGATACCATGCCGCTAAGCTTAAACGCTATCAGGAACTGATTGAATACCGTTTCTATCCCGAAATAAATCAGCTGATTAATTCGTTCCAGACAAACAACATTGATAGTATTATGGCTACATTCAGCCATTTGCCTGCACTGAATATGCTGAATGCGAAATACATTATATACAACCCCGAACAGCCGCCTTTGGTCAATCCGTACGCCTTGGGTAATGCCTGGTTTGTGCAGGGATACTCTTTTGTGGACAATGCCGATGAAGAAATCCGTGCGCTCAACGACTTGAATCCTTCGAGCCTGGCCATTATCGACAAACGTTTTGAAAAAGAACTGGCGGGCTTTGACGTTACGCCCGATTCTACGGCGACAATTACAATGACTTCTTATAAGCCCGACAAGGTGAAATATACCTCGGAATCGAAAGACGAAAGCCTGGCCGTATTTTCGGAAGTGTATTACGAAAACGGTTGGGAAGCTTATATCGACGGTAAATATACGCCGCATTTCCGTGCCGACTGGATATTGAGAGCCATGCGCATACCTGCCGGACAGCACGAAATTGAGTTTAAATTCGTGCCCCACGACTATTATGCCTCGGTAATCGTGTCGCGCGTTAGCAGCGGATTGCTTATCCTGTTTTTGTTGCTGGGTGTGGCTTCTCTATTCTATAAAAGGAAAGAAAAAACGGATAAGACTGTATCATGAGATTTTCGTTTATCACTTGTACCTACAACCGCGAAAAGTATCTGGAGCAAACCCTTCGTGCTGTTTGCGAACAAGACTTTCCGCCCGAAGATTACGAAATTGTAGTCGTTGATAATAACAGTACCGATAACACGGCGAAAGTCTGTACGGAATTTCAATTAAAATACAGCGACAGGCAATTCCGGTATTTTAAGGAGGAACAACAAGGCTTTTCGTTTGCGCTTAACAGGGGTATCAAAGAAGCCAAAGGCGAGTACCTTATTTTTGCGGACGATGACGAAACCGTAAACCCCGACCATCTGACACGATTGGACGGACATCTGAAACACTATCCGCAAGCCGGATTAGGCGCTTCTCCGGTAGCGCCTGTTTACGAAATAGAACCCAAATGGATGTCTCATTTCACGCGGCGACTCATCGGAGGTTACTTCAACCAGGGAAAGGAAGTAAAAAAGCTCAGCTTTAAAAACTACCCCGGAACAGGGCACACGATAATTAAAAGGGAATTGTATCAACGCTTTGGCTATTACAATACCGAATTGGGACGTAAAGGCAATTCCTTGATTGGCGCAGAGGACAAAGACATGTTTCTCCGGCTGATTAAGCATAACATTATCTGCTATTACTTCCCCGATATACCCATCTATCATCATATTCCTCAAGCTAAGCTGACCGATGATTATTTCCGCCGCTTAACTTACTCTATCGGCAAGAGCGAGCGCATCCGCACGAAGTCCGTATCGGGTAAGGCATACAACAAGCGCTTGTTTGATGAATGTGTGAAGTGGGCGGCCTCTATCGTGCTTTGTGTAGGATACACCCTTGCATTTACTCCGGCAAAAGGGATAAAGCTAATCCAATTCAGGTACAATGTAACGAAGGGCTTATTGGGGAAATAATCCATCAGTAGTATGCCGGAACAATCTTCCATAACCGAACAAATTAAAGCGCAGGCCTTGAAACTGGGCTTTGACGCTTGTGGTTTTTGCAAAGCAGAACCCGTAGGTGCAGAAAGCGAAAGCCTGAGAAAATGGCTCGATGCGGGTTACCATGCCGGAATGACCTACATGTCCAATCACGTTGAAAAGCGCTGCAATCCGGCGGAATTGGTCGAAGGAGCCCGCTCCGTCATTAGCCTTGCCCTGAATTATTATCCGGCCAGGTTTCAGCCCTTGTCGGCCCCTCAAATTGCCTATTATGCCTACGGGCAAGACTATCACACGGTGATGAAAGACCGCTTGCAAAAGCTTTACGATTACATAAAAACGCTTTCGCCCCATGCCTCGGGACGGTATTTTTGCGATACGGCTCCTGTGCTGGAACGTTATTGGGCGGCAAAGGCAGGGATTGGCTTTGTAGGTAAAAACACCCTGCTGATTATCCCCCAAAAGGGCTCGTATTTTTTCCTCGGCGAAATTATTGTGGATATTGAACTGGCATACGATAGTCCGGTTGCATCTTCCTGCGGAAATTGCCGCCGCTGTATGGATGCCTGTCCAACTAAAGCCTTGGAATCGCCTTACATCCTGAATGCAGGGAACTGTATTTCGTATCAAACCATCGAAAATAAGGCGGAGATTGACAACGCCATCGTTCCTTTGCTGAGTAACTGTTTTTATGGCTGCGACAGATGCCAACAGGCTTGCCCCTGGAACCGTTTTGCCAAAGCGCACAACACCCCCCAATTTGACTTGCCGGATGAACGGATGAACCTTGGTCTGGATGAGATTGACCGCATGACGGAAGATGATTACCGGCGAATATTCAAAGCTACGGCCATGAAGAGGGCAAAATATTCGGGCTTGAAGCGGAATGCAGAAAGTCTGAAAAAAACAAAATCCGAGGGGCATTCTTGATTTATTTACATTTTTTATAGCGGTTTTCGGCTTAAATAACCTACTTTTGCGCAGTTAACAAAACAGCTCATTTGAATGAATAAGAAAATATATATCCTGCTAGCGTTACTTTTCAATACAGTTATCTTTTTCTCGTCGTGTGTGGATAGTTCCGATGATAATCCGGTGGATGAAAAATGGATGCTCAGAAACGACACGGAGTTTTATGCTGAGGCAAGGAAACCGGAATATAAGAAGATAAATGGAATAGCAGACCCGTTTAAATATATCCTGTGGAAAGACACCGTTTTTTGCGATGCCGCTACTATTGTTACCGACCCTGCCTTGAGAGCCGCTATGCCCAGTCCGGTTTTCTCCGATACCATCAAATGCCGTTACGAAGGCTGGTTTAGAGATGCCGTAGGAAATAAAATTATTTTCGACTCAACCGAAAATCCCACATACTTTGCTCCGAATACTAATCCGAATAAAGTAGCCCGTCTCATGAAAATCGCCGACCTGATAGATGGCTGGAGAGTAGCCCTCTACAAAATGAAAGAAGGCGATGAATGGAATATCGTTATTCCCTATTACCTGGGTTACGGTCTGGTACAAAACGGCAATATCCCCCAATGCACCAATCTCTATTTCAATCTGAAGTTGATAGAGGTAACGTCAAAGAGCAATTAAAGCCCCTCCAACCTGCCCGTAGGGGAGGCTTAAAGGGATTAGGGGGCTTTCAGATACCGTATATTCCGATACTCAACCTTCATTGGCGGGCCAACGTGTACTTGCACGCCCAGTACTCCCGACATCCGGCGGTGTTCGGCATCGTTGTCGGTTACGTCGCTCATGAGTATGCCGTTCACGTAGTGTTGCAGGCGGTTGCCTTTGGCTATGATGCGATATTCGTTCCAGTCGTTTGCTTTGATGTGCCGTCCGAGCGAGTCGTTTTGGATGTTCAATGTCCGCACGTCTGCGCTTGTGGGCGATGTGTGATTGGGGTTTATGATGGTGGTTTGTCCGCGCAATGCCAGAAATTGCCGTCCCCGTTCTTCGTAGTTTTGTCCGGTGTAACGGTTCACACCATCTATGTCGGCTTGGTAACCCGTTAAGGCGTATGGAATAGTGTCTATTATTTCGTTCCGGTAGCTGATGCCGCTGTTGCCGCGATCGGAAATCCGAAATTCGGCTTTTAGCTCAAAATCGCTCAGAATTAAATCCTTTTTAATGATAAACGTGTTGCGTTTCAGAATTGTCTCGGGAGTAACCTCTCCAACCAGACAACCATTTTCCACACGCCAATACACCGGGTCGTAGTCCCATCCGTCAAGCGTTTTTCCATCGAAGATTGGTTGGTATTCTCCGGTATTAATTACGACAATCGGGTCTGCTGCCGAGCGTATTTCCAAGTGGCAGGTAAATTCATCGGGTTGGGTGGCTTGTACCTGTTTCGACCGGCAACCGGTCAGCATAATCCCTGCCAAAACTAAGGGCAGCGCATAGAACGATAGTGTGTGTTTCATGTTTTTGCTGCAAGTTTAGAAAATAGGCAACTAACATGCAACTAAACTGCGTTAAAAAATAACAAAGCTACTGCTCTTGTAGTTGTCTCAACGTCGTCGGCACAGACTACAGGTCTGCGCCAGCCTAGGGCAGACGCATGAAAAATTTTACGGCTTATGCCTTTCGGTAGAGTTGCTGATATGAGCAGGAGATTCCTCCCTTTGGTCGGAATGACGCTCTCCTTTTTGGGAGATGAGACGGGGAAGCGGCGGCTTCGCCGCCACTTCCTACTCCCTTAAACCACCAATAGGCGAGTCATTCCGACCAAAGGGAGGAATCTCATCCGTAATAATGGCAGTAAATTTTTTCATGCATTTACCCTGCGCGTCAGCCCAATTCAGAAAATTATCTTATAAACTTTCCTTCCTATCTTCACAAAATAAATTCCCTTTTTATCGAAATACAGTTCATCGCCGCTCAGGTCGAAACTCATTACTTTTTGTCCGCTAATGGCATATATTTCAACAAAACTTCCTTCTTCTATGCCCTTGAATCGGATGTAGCCATTGGCGGCATATACGGCGGTTTCGGGCATCATTTCATTGTCGATGTGAAGCGTACTGACACATTCGCCCGAAATGGCGATATTCACGCTTCCGGCAAATCCACCGTCGAGAAATACCAGTTTGGCTGTGTGTTGACCCAAGGATGTGGGTGCATAACTTACTTTATATTGGTAGCCGTTGTCGCTGTTGATGTAGGAGGTGGAGATGGAATTTCCCTGCCTCGAGAAGTATCCGCTGGCATTGCTCAGCAGCAGAACCGACATCGAACCGCTTAGGCCTTTTCCTCTGACGGGCAATTCTCTGACGGCTGTTTCGCCCGACAGGACTTGTCCGAAATCGACTGAGATGTCGTTGGTGGGGGTTATAAGCGCCGGGCTTTCGGCTTTATTGTTTACGGTGAATAATTGGCTCGTCTTGTTCCCCCAGATGTATTCCGCCAAATCGGGATAATCAATGAAGGGATTGCGGTTTTGCTGCAACTCGAAAACGGCATTGTTCCGGTCGATTTCTTTCTGGCTGACAGGGTCTTGACGGCTCCACTTCAATAACATTTCTATCGCCCATGTTTTAAATGTAGGATATAGCTCGTTGTTGAGCATACTGAGGGTTCCCGTACTTCGCCACGATGAAGCGTAATCCTGATAGCAGGTAACCATGTAGAAGTAATCGCGGGCAAAATCACCCTTATATTCATCTGCCGGCTCAAAAACGGCGCTTTGATAGACCGTAGAATAAATATTCTGCCCCACTTTAACTACTCCGTTGCTGTACGATACGCTTCCAACTTCTCCCAAGGCGTAGTTGCTTTTTGCGCCGTTTGCTTCGGCATCGGAGGGATACAGGTTATGTAAATCGCTGTAAGCCACTGTTCCGGCAGGGTCGGCGCTCCACCAGCTTTTGGGCATATTGTGTTCCCTGTTCATGCCGTTGAACGATGTCCGCTTGTTGTTGGAATACATGTCCCAGAAATACCCGTCGGGATGCCAGTCGGTATTGTACCTGAAATAGGCGCTGGATGTGTAGTACTCGAGCCGGATATGATTTTTGATGATAGTGTGCATCGCCGTTTTAAGCTCTCCGGCCCTTTTCTGGTCGGCCAAGTCATAATATCCCTGGGGCGCTTGCGCCCAGACAGTATTGCCTGAGTAAAACAGGCAGGCAATAATACATGTAATTATCGTTTTCTTCATATTTCAACTAGTTACAGCCCCTCCAAACCTCCCCGCAGAGGAGGCTTAAGAGTCCCCCTACGGGGGATTTAGGGGGCTACATACACTTTCGCCACTTTTGTGTCTGCCTTTACAATATACAGTTGTCCTGTTGCAACAGGTATTTCGGTTAAGTAGTCATTTCCGCTCAGGGATGCTATAATTCTGCCGAATACATCGTAAACGCTTATATTTTCGATTCGGTAACCGGCTTTCACTACGATATTCCCTACCGAAGAATAAACATGGAACCCGGTGTTGCTGGATTCGATACCCGTACTCAGGTAATAGGTATCACCCATTTTGTTTCCCCAAATATATTCTACCAATTCGGGGTGATCGATATACGGATTGCGATTTTGCTGATAGGAGGTGTAAATAACGTTGTTTCGTTTTACTTCTTTGTCGCTAACGGGATCGTTCCGGTGCCATTTGAGCAAAAGATTGACTGCCCATTCCTTAAATGCCGGATACTTGTTGCCTGCCAGCACAGGTTTAGCTTCGGCGTTGTCTGCCCAACCGGTTACTTTGTCTTCGTAACGGGTAACCATATAAAAATAGCTGCGGGCAAAATCGCCTTTGTAGGCATCAATAGGTTCAAATACGGTTCCTGTATAACCGGCGGTGTTATTTGTCCCCAGTTTGGAGCCATTGGTGGATGTCCAGGAGGCTGAGCCCACCTCGCCAAAGGGATAATTACCCCGCTTGCCATTCACATAACCGTCTGTCGGATACAAGTGAAACAAATCGGTGTACATGGGGGTGGCATTGTCGAACCAGCTTTTGGGGAACGAGTGTTCGCGGTTGTAGCAAACACCTTCTTTATTGTAGTTTCCACATTGGTCGTCTATAAATGTAAATTCATAAGCCGGTGTTCCGCTTGGTTTATCGGAGTACATATCCCAAACACGTCCGTCCGCTTTTTTGTCCGTATTTTGAAATGTCGGCCAGAGTGCAGCGTACGATAGCGGGCTATGGTCTTTAATTATGTTGTATAACGCTGTTTTGAGCGTTGTTGTTGTTTTGCCGTTAGCAGAATTGTAATATCCTGCGGGTCCTTGAGCCCAAATAATATTGCTTGTGTAAAACAGGCAGGCAATGAGCGTGATAATGGTTTTTTTCATCAACTGTTAATTAATTAGTTAATTAGCAAATTAATTAATTCGACAATCAGGGCAAACGCATGAAAAATTTTACTGCTTATGCCTTTCGGTAAAGTTGCTGATATGAGCAGGAGATTCCTCCCTTTGGTCGGAATGACTGTCTCCTTTTTAGGAGAGGGGATGAGGAAGTGGCGGCGAAGCCGCCACTTCCTCATCCTTTAAACCACTAACAGGCGAGTCATTCCGACCAAAGGGAGGAATCTCATTCGTAATAGTGGTCTAAATTTTTTCATGCATTTGCCCTGATTGTCGAATTTGCTAATTTACTAATTTTTTCAGATACAGCTTTTGACATCTTTATTTTGTAATCACTTTAGTAACCTTGTTGCCCACTTTTACGATAAGCAACTGACCGGCCTTCACCGGAACAATGTTATTGCCGTTCACGGCAGTTACCTCAGCTACAACTTTGCCCAAAATATTGTAAACAGTAATGGCATCGCCCGCGGCGGCTGTAACCTGTAATTGTCCGTTGGATGCTATTACAGGGGAGCCTTCTTTTGCGCCGATGTTTATACCGGTTGAGGTGATAAGTTTCTGATCGGTTACGCTTTTGATACCTGCAACAGTAAAGTAAGCTTCAAGGGTTCCATAGACCAATACTTCTTTTCCAAAATTAGTAGGATTATCTTGCAGATTCAAGGCTGCACGGATAGGGCCACTTGGTAATTCAACAGGCAGCATGTTAGCAGCACTTGTTTCTCCCGCAGCGGCAGCGATTACCAAATTACTCGCAACCGAAAATGCCGAGGTTTGGATGTTCGTCATTGCTCCATTCGCACAACCTACAATATAACCGGTTACCCAATAACGCTTCTTTTCGCCTGTAGTTGCGCCGACTGGAGCTTGTATTGCTGAGACTTCGGCAATACTGAAGGGATTAGCTTCGCTGCCTTTTTCTCCTGCAAGGGCTTCTCTGTAAAAATAGATTTGGTATTGCCTTTGCGTTATACCATTTTCTGCTGTTACATCAATGCTGGTGTATCCCACAGGAGGCGTCATATTTGTTACAACATATCCGGCGCCTCCATCAGTTGTTGTAGCAGTAACAACAGGCGCAGAAGTCTGTTCGGGAGTAAGAGCCACTTTATAAAGCAGCGTAGCAGGGTCAAATCCGGTTAATGACACTCCATCAATATTGATGTTCGACAAAGTTGCATCGTTGCTTAGTATAGGGCCTAAGGCATCTTCGTATGAAATTGTAAGAGAGTGTATCCGCAGCTGTGCAGTAGAAGGAATCTTATTCTGAATTTTCAAACTTACAGAGGCCGAAATGCCGGATATTGTGCCTTCTAAAGAACTATAAGTTACTGATGTGCCGGAAGAAGCGCCATCTACGTAATACATTGTTGGTTCTGCAACTTGGGTTGCTGTTATCACCACTTTAGTTATTACTTTTCCAGCGGTCGGAATTAATGTAATAGAGCCCCCATCAGCGGCAGCGTTATTATGTCCATATATCCGAATTGCCGCCCCTCCTGAGTCGTAATATGTTGGGTGTGTGGCGCTGGAATTTTTTTCTACTGTATAAGAAATATTCTCATCAATCGTCCCGCCTGTAACCATGGCGCCATTACTAAAATGATCGGAAAAAGTATAGGTTACATCTCCCCATGCATTCACGCTTCCTGCAACCATTATTGCCACTAGAAGCATCGTCTTTAAAAGAGTAAATTTTTTCATAAGCTTTGATTTTTTTTTTAGTATTAAATATCTTATTTCTATCTTATAAACAACGGGAGTTGTGGTTTTGTTTAAGTGTATCTGTTTTTTAACGTTAGGCGTTTTTCTCCTAGTCGTTTGACACAGCCCCTTACAACAATCATAAGGGGGCTGAGGAATCTAATTCACTTCCTTAACAAGCAATATATAGGTAGGGAAGTGGTCGCTGTATCCGTTAACAAAGGTGTTTCCGCGGAAGGTGCGCATGGGGTAGCCTTTGTATTGGCCTTCCTTGTCGATCAGGAAATCGGCGTTGAATATTTTTGCCTGTAAAAGTTTAAGTGTCAAGCGGTCTTTGCCCACCAGATTGCCGGTGATAATTATCTGGTCGAATAAATTCCATTTGCCTTGATAGGCCAGCGAACCGATGCCTTTATCGAACAGCGGCCACATGGTGTTGAATAAATCGCCGTCTTTGGCGCTTTTTTCTGTCCGGGTAGCTTTCAGCACATCTTTAACACTCTTGTCGGTAGGGTCGTCGTTCAGGTCGCCCATAATCACAACCTTCGCCTGTGGGTCGGCTTGGCGGATGGAATCGGTTATGTGTTTCGAGATGAAAGCTGCATGTTCGCGCAACTCGCTCGATTTTCCACCCCCGTATCTCGATGGCCAGTGATTGACTATAATATGGAAAGGTTCTCCGCCCAGCGTTCCGCTCACCAGCAACTGGTCGCGGGTGCGGAAATCGGGATTGCTTGGCAAACGGTAGGGATAAGGGTGGCTTGATGTTACCTTAAACACGGCAGGATTGTAAATCAAGCCCACGTCCACACCGCGCCGGTCGGGCGAATCGTAGTGGGCGATGGCATAATTCTTGTCTTTCAGTTCGCCTGTGTTGAGCAAGTCTTCCAGCACTTTCCGGTTGCCGATTTCCGCTACGCCCAAAGCAATGGGGCCACCATATTCTTTGGCAATCCGGCTGATGGCATAAGCCATGTTGGCCAGTTTCTTGTTATACTTTTCCATCGTCCAGGCTTTGTTGCCTTCGGGCGAAAATTCCTTGTCCCGTTGTTCATCGGCGTTTTCGGGATGGTACAGGTTCTCGAGATTATAGAATGCAACAGGATATACCGCTGCCTTTTTACCGGACGACTGCGCCTGTATAGTCAGCGAGACTGTTAAAAATAGCAATAAACTAAAATTTTTCATAAACATTATTGGATTAGATTTGTTCTACAATAAATTCACAACAGCTGAAAGCGCTGTCATTTTAATCAATACTAATAAAACAAATAAGAATACAAGTTGTTCATTCTATTAACCTAAAGTTAACAACAAATTTAATATCATATTGATTTTCTTATTTTTGCCCCGAAACTAAATTAATTCATGTATAAAAAAACAACAGATCGTATGAAACAAAAACTAATGTTATTTTTAATGTTCCTGTTCAGTATTTCTGCCTATTCGCAATACGCAGAAGAAGTGAGAGGATACATTGTTGATGCCGAAACACAAACGCCTCTGCAAGGGGTTGCGGTTGTTTTGCAGGATCAACATCTGTCGAGTATTACCGGTTCAAGCGGCGAATTTGTATTTGCCAGGGTACGAATCGGCGATGATCGCCTGGTAGTTAACGCCCAATCCGTGAAAGAAGCGGTGTTCCCGGTTACAATCAGGGCGGGCAAAGTGATTAATCTGGGAAACTTTGAAGTTGAAACACTAAAGCAGGAAAGTAAAAGTGTTGACGATCAGGCTTATGTAACCAATCTGGAGGAGCTGGATCTTGATTCCGATTCGGATGTTTCTTCGCAGAGTATCAGTTCATTGGTGCTGTTGTCGCACGACCCCTATGCCGACCAAACTTCCTACCAATTTTCGCAGGTAAGATTCAGGGCGAGAGGTTATGCCAATAAATACGGACAAACCTACCTGAGCGGCGTTGAATTTAACGACCAAATCAGAGGGCAGTTCAACTATTCGATGATTGGAGCCATGAACGACATGACCCGCAACGGCGACGCCTTAAACTATACACAGCCCGGAAGTTTCACATTCGGCGATATAGGCGGCTCGCAGAATATTAATATGCGTGCGGGCAATTATGCCAAAGGCGGAAAAATTTCCCTCTCATACACCAACAGCAATTACTATGCACGTGCGATGGCATCGTATTCTACCGGTTTGCGGGACAACGGCTGGGCATTTTCGGCCTTAGTCGGTGGACGCTACTCCGATGAGGGCTATGTGGATGGTACATTCTACAACAATGCTTCGTATTTTCTGGCTGCCGAAAAGCAATGGGACGGCGGAAAACACAGCTTGTCGTTTACCACCTTCGGTTCGCCCGTACAGCGCGGACAAGCAGGCGCCAGCGTTATGGAAGCCTACAACCTCACCGGCGATTACTTCTACAACCCAAACTGGGGATACCAGGACGGCAAAAAGCGGAATGCCCGCATTGTAACAGCCTACGACCCAACAGCTATTCTGTCGCATGTATATAAACCCAACAAAGACACCCGTTTAACTACCGGCTTGGGCGTTCATTACAACCGCTACGGTGGAACTGCGCTGAACTGGTTTGGCAATGCCGCCGACCCGCGCCCCGACTATTATCGCAACCTGCCATCGTATGAGGCCGTTGGTTCGATGAAATTTTTGAAGGACTTATCCACCTACGACTTGTTGAAATACACCTCGTCGAACCCAACTCTTTCCGATTATGAAAAAGCGAATATGAAAAAATATGTGGCTTCGTACTTGCGCTGGAAAGGCAAAGATCAAACGAAGACTCAAATTAACTGGTATGACTTGTATCGGGCAAACCTGGGTAAAGATTCCGCTTCTTACATTGTGGAAGAACGGCGTAACGACCTGCTCGAAATCACGCTTAACTCGACCTTGGATAAACGTCTGAACGACAATATTCTGTTGACAGCCGGCCTTGGACTTCGTTCTACAAAAGCCATGACGTTTTCAACAGTAAACGACTTGCTGGGCGCAAAATATATAATAGACACCGATAAATACGGCGAACGCGATTTCCCGGGAGACAAAAGTACGTTGCAAAACGACTTGAATAATCCCAACCGGAAAGTGTATGAAGGCGACCGTTTCGGTTACGATTACAATATTCAGGTGCAATCGGCCAACGCTTGGTTCCAAAACCAGCACACGTATGCCAATATTGACTTTTATTACGGACTGAAACTGGCCTACACTTCATTCTACCGCGATGGTAACATGAAGAACGGACGACATAGAGACGATTCATACGGCAAAGGCGAAGTACACGGGTTCTTCGACCCAACTATTAAAGCCGGATTCACTTACAAAGCCGATGGACGCAATTTTATTGTGGGAAATATCAGCTATGGCACGCAAGCTCCGCTTCCTTACGATGCGTATATAGCGCCAAGGGTATGGGACAAGGCTATTCCGATTTTGGAAAGCGAAAAAATTCTCTCCGCTGATTTGGGCTATGTATTTTCTTTCCCAAGCCTCACCGGTCGCTTGTCGGTTTTCCAAACCAATTTCTACGACCAAACAGACAAGGCCAGCTACTACCACGATATGATGCGGACGTATGTACATCATGTGATGTCGAATATGAACAAGGTGCATCACGGTGTTGAGCTGGGATTATCGTACAAAACACCGCTGGATGGATTGACGCTGAGCTTTGGCGGTACGGTTTCGGAATATTATTATGCCAATAATCCGGACGGACAGGTGTTTTATGAAAACGCTAAAAAAGTAGATGTTGATCCCGAACCTGTTTATATGAAAGGTTTTTATGTAGGCAGCACGCCGCAAATAGCCGCTACTTTCGGCATCGACTATTTCTACAAATACTGGTTCTGGGGTGTCAACCTGAACGGATTTGCCCGCTCTTACCTCGATCCCGAACCATCGCGCCGTGTATTTTCGGCCCTTGGATTTAGCGAATACGACCCCGATGCCTATGTCAAAAGGGTAAAAGAATATGTAAGTCAGCTCCCCTTGAAAGGCGGTATGACCTTGGACGTATCAATAGGAAAAATTCTGTATTTGGCGAATGGTCATTCGATGAGCATCAATTTCAGTCTCAACAATGTGCTTAACTATACACACCTGCAAACAGGCGGTTACGAACAGGGACGTATTGATACCCAAGACTACAGTTTGGCTAAATTTCCGCCCAAGTATTATTACATGCAGGGATTCAACTGTTACCTGAATGCCAATTATAAATTTTAATCAACCAAATCGTAAACAAATAAAACAAATTAGATATGAAAACATTGAAGTATTTTTTCTACGTATTATTGGTATCGGTTCTCGCTTTTGCCTGCGACGAAAGGGAATTTGATACGCCACCGTTGACTGCTCCTGTATATACAGGGCCGGATGCAAATTACTCAATCAAGCAATTAAAGAACGATTATAAGGATATTACAAGTCCAACGCTGATTGATAAGGATTACATTGTGAAAGCTTATGTAACTGCTAACGACGAAAGCGGAAACCTCTACAAGCAATTAGTTATCCAAGACGAACCTGTTGATGCAAACGGACAAGTGATTGATGCGGATGTTCGGGGTATTATCCTGAGCATCGACAAGTCGGGCTTAAATTCCGGCTTTAAGGTTGGTCAGATAGTATATGTGCAACTGAAAGACCTTTATATAGGTAAATACGGCGGCGTGCCACAACTTGGTATGCCGGGCGAAAACGGTATCGGGCGTATGAGTGTGGACGAATTTGAAGCACATGTATTCAAACATGGTTTGCCCAGTTTGGAGAAAGCAACGCCTGTTCTTTTGGATAATTTGAAAGCCAGCAAAGTAGATGATAATCTAAGTAAACTTGTTACCCTCGAAAATATCACTTTTGCAGACGGAGGTAAGCGCGTTTTTGCTGCCAGTACGGATGGTTCGGCATACGATGCCTTAGCGGCGGATATGTCAGGAGAATCAATAACAATAAGAACCAGTGCATACGCCAATTTTGCAGGAGATACTATCCCTGCCGGCCTTGTAACTATAACAGGTATTTTTAGTAGATACAACAATACTTGGCAATTTACTTTACGTTCGAGGGAAGATATAACCTCCTTCAAACCGCTGACTGTTACCGAAGCTATTGTAAAAGGAAAAACGGATAACAAGCTTTGGGTAAAAGGATTTATTGTGGGTACGGTGGCTGCCGGTGTAAACGACACCAACCCTATTGACAATAGCAACGATATTTCGCTGACGCCAGGCGACTTTATGAACAATACCCTATTGATTGCCGCCAGTGCATCCGAAACCGATTACACCAAAATGATGGTCGTTAATCTGCCAGCCAATTCTGCGATAAGAGCCGCTCTTAACCTGCTGGATAAACCCGAAAATTTGAAAAAGGAAGTAACCGTATTAGGTAATCTACAACTTTATTTCGGCGCTCTTGGCGTAAATATTGCTACCGGAGCGAACGGCGAATTTATATTCGTAAGCGATGAACCTCTTCCCGAAGGAAATGGAAGCAAGGAAAATCCGTATAATGTGGTACAGGCACAGGGCAAACAAGGCGCTGCCGGTAACAATGCTTTCCTTTGGGTAGAAGGTTATGTGGTAGGTATTTGGGAAGGTAAGGATGCCAGCGGCAACGACCTCTATCCGAATAACTTTGCCAAATTTGAAGCTCCTTTCTATACCGATGCCAACATCTTCCTGGCTGCTTCGCCAACCGAAACCAATCCGGCGAAAATGCTGAACGTACAGGTTTCGGTAGCTGCGCGGGACGTATTAAGTCCGGTGAAGAATGGCTCCATTATAGGTAAGAAAGTCGCTATTAGAGGTTCGCTCGAAAAATACAATACTTTCAATGGGCTTAAGAATTTGCAGGAGTATGTGTTAGATGGCGAAACTCCGCCAACTCCTCCAACCCCCGGAGCAGGTGATGGAACCAAGGAAAAACCATACGATGTAGCGCAAATACAGGGTAACCAAGGAGCTGCCGGTAATAATACTTTCCTTTGGGGCGAAGGTTATGTCGTAGGCATTTGGGAAGGTAAGGATGCCAGTGGCGGCGACCTTTATCCAAATAATTTTGCCAAATTTGTCGCTCCTTTCTACACCGACGCCAATATCTTCCTGGCAGCTTCGCCAACCGAAACCGATCCGGCGAAAATGGTCAACATCCAGCTTCCGACAGCCATGCGCGACGTATTAAGCCCGATGAAAAATGCCTCCATTTTAGGAAAGAAAATTGCGGTTAAAGGCTCGTTTGAAAAATACAACACTTTTAACGGTATCAAAAACTTGCAGGAATATGTTGCAGATGGTGTAACTCCCGGTCCGGACCCTGAGCCGGAACCAACAGACGGTTATTTCTTCACCGAAACATTTGGATCGGGAAATTATTCGGCTGCTGCCGACAGAAAATCCATTGCCGATTTTACCGATTTCGATATGAAAGCTCCGTATGTGTTTATCGATGCTTCGGGCAAGGCAACTGTCCGTTCTACCGGAGCCCTCAATGCACACGTATGGTTACCTGCTTATACGGCACAGTACCCGGATGAGTCGCAATTGAAGATAACAGGTATAGCAACCGGTTACACAGGCATGGAGTTGAGCTACGATATAGCAACCAATACTTCATCTACGGGAGATGCGAATAAAATTATCGTAAAATGCAATGATGTGGCGGTAAGCGTTCCAAGTAAAACATTTACAGCAAATAACCAGTTTGTAACTGTAACGCTAACTATTCCGAACAACACAACATCTATCGAATTTTATAGCGGTTCGAGCAACATCGAAGGATACCGCTTGGACAATATTAAAATCAAAGGAAGTAAATAAATTCATGACTTAAAGTAAAAAAAAGGATGTCCAATAGGCATCCTTTTTTTGTCGGGAGCGCATACCAGGGTATTTGTTGCACAACCCCTGAAAGGTATAGTTGCCCGGCTAATGCTTTCAGCCTTAAATGCACTTGTGCAACAGACGCTAGGGGAGACACAGGGCAAACATATGAAAATTTTTAGTCCCACTATTACGGATGAGATTCCTCCCTTTGGTCGGAATGACTCGCTTGTTGGTGGTTTAAGGGATGAGGAAGCGGCGGCGAAGCCCCTCCAAACCTCCCCGTAGGGGAGGCTTTTGAAATCCCCCCTACGGGGGGTGGGGGGCTTAGGGAGGAATCTCCTGCTCATATCAGCAGCTTTACCGAAAGGCATAAGCAGTAAAATTTTTCTTGCGGTTGCCCTGAGGGGGGATACGAAATTTTTTCATGCCTTTACCCTGCTTAAAACTTCCTCAAATAGTACGAGGTTAAAATAAAATATGTAATTTTGTCAGTAAAGACTGACAAACAGAAAATGTGATTTATGGCAAGGCTTGATATACAACAGGTAAAGCAACGTTTTGGTATAATAGGAACAAATCCGGCTTTGGACAGGGCGATTGATATTGCCCTTCAGGTGGCGCCGACCGATATGTCGGTGTTGGTTACGGGCGAGAGTGGGGTAGGGAAAGAAAGCTTCCCTCAAATTATCCACCAGTTCAGCCACCGTAAACATGGCCAGTATATTGCCGTCAACTGCGGCTCAATTCCCGAAGGCACCATTGATTCGGAGTTGTTCGGGCACGAGAAAGGTTCGTTTACGGGTGCAACCGGCGAGCGGAAGGGCTATTTTGAAGTGGCAAACGGAGGAACCTTGTTCTTGGATGAAGTGGGCGAATTGCCCCTGTCAACTCAGGCCAGGCTGTTGCGCGTACTCGAATCGGGCGAGTTTATGAAGGTGGGCTCGTCGAAAGTGGAAAAAACCGATGTGAGGCTTGTGGCGGCTACCAACCTCGATATGATAAATGCGGTGAGCAACGGTCGCTTCCGCGAAGATTTGTATTACAGGCTGAATACGGTTCCCATCAAAATTCCGGCCCTGAGGGAACGGAAAGATGATATACCGCTTCTGTTCCGAAAATTTGCCGGCGATTGTGCCGAAAAATACCTGATGCCGCCAATTGTACTGACGGAAGATGCCAAAACGGCGCTGAAAAATTACCGCTGGCCGGGGAATATACGCCAGTTGAAGAATATTACCGATCAGATTTCGATAATAGAGCAAACCCGCGACATTACGCCGGAGATACTCAAAACTTATTTGCCGGACAACGAGGTCGGGATAGTACCCGTTTCGCGATCGGCGCAAAATGAGGGCTACGACCGGAAGATGTTCAATAACGAACGCGAAATATTGTATCAGGTGTTGTTCGATATGCGGAAAGATATGAATGAACTGAAACAGGTGGTACATAACATCGTTGCCGGAAATATCAACAGAGCCCCTGTGGCCGAGGCTGAACC
Organism: Viscerimonas tarda; assembly: GCF_054601255.1. Lineage (NCBI taxonomy): Bacteria > Pseudomonadati > Bacteroidota > Bacteroidia > Bacteroidales > Dysgonomonadaceae > Viscerimonas > Viscerimonas tarda. Next base: position 111,091 of record NZ_BAAHWV010000004.1, read on the forward strand.
GATGAACCCGATTATTGTCTCAAAACCCGATTTGCCCGTAAAATACAGCGAAGAAAATATCGCCCAGCTTCCGTTATCGAACGAGATAGATGAGGTGGAAATTCCTGATTACGAGGAAGAAAGCATGTCGTTGGAGGATGTGGAAAAAGACATGATAAAAAGGGCCTTGGAAAGGCATGGCGGCAAACGGAAAAACGCCGCTCAGGATTTAAAAATATCGGAAAGAACACTTTACCGGAAAATTAAGGAATATAATTTGGATACTATATGAAAAATGCTGCAACAGTTCTTTTTATTGCGTTGATTCTTTTTTCGTGTAAAATTTCGTATCAGTTTAATGGGGCTTCGATAGATTACAAGGAAATAAAGACCATCAATATCAAGGATTTCCAGAATCAGGCAACAATGGTTTATCCTCCGCTGACACAGGTTTTTAATGAGGCGCTGAAAGACCATTATACCAAAAACACCAAATTAAGTTTTACAACCAACAATCCCGATTTGGAACTGGAAGGCGAAATTGTGCGATACGACCTGACCCCGCAAGCCGTGAAAGAGGATGCCTACGCCTCGCAAACGCGCCTGACAATAGGCGTCAGAATACGCTATTACAACAATAAGAGACCGCAGGAAAATAAAGAAGAAACTGTTTCGGCTTACCGCGATTTTTCGAGCAATGTATTGCTGAACGATGTGCAAGACCAATTGATTGAAGAAATAAGTAAAGATATTGTGGATCAGATATTCAACATGACACTCTCCAACTGGTAATGATATGATGACGGCTCAGGAACTGGAACAGATAATAGAACACAACGAATTGCCCGATATATCGCGGCGTTTCGAGATGCGCGCGCTTATCGAAAGGTACCCTTACTTTCAGGTGGTGATTTTCATCTACTTGAAATGTTTATTTGTTGCCGGAGATAAAACTTTCCATCGGGAACTTCAACGCTTGTCGCTTTTTATTACCGATAGAAAGGCCCTGTTTTATTATATTCTGGAGGATGAATACGAAGGTTTTTTCAGAAAAAGAGGAAAACGGACGGAAGTGAACACAAGCCACACCGATACGCTACTGAAAACTTTCTTTGGCGAAATGGATGATGAGGCCATAGATAGAGAGTTGGAGGAACTGTTAAAACCAAAGCAGGAAAATTACGATATAACGGCGATTAATCGGGAAGAAAATATCCCTTCGCCGGATGAAGAAGGCCAGAGCGCCACCGATAAAATTCTAGGAAAAGTAGCAGATATTCCCGATACAATTCATTTCGATCCCGGTCAGGAATCGTATAAACCCAGGCTCGACGATGACGATTCGTCGGACAAGTTGCAGGATAATTTGTTTTTTACCGAAACATTGGCGACTATTTTCATAAAACAACAGAAATATGAACGGGCTTATGAAATTATTAAACAATTAAGTTTGAATTATCCGGAAAAAAATATTTACTTTGCAAACCAAATTTCATTTTTGGAGAAATTGATTATAAATGCAAAAAAATAAAAAATAAAAATGCACGCACTTATTACTGTATTGATTGTACTTGCTTCTATAGCGCTAATATTAGTGGTATTGGTTCAAAAGTCGAAAGGCGGGGGACTGGCTTCGGGTTTTGCCTCTTCCAATCAGATTATGGGAGTTCGGAAAACAACCGATTTTATAGAAAAAGCAACATGGGGATTAGTTGGCGTCGTTGTTGTATTGAGTTTGTTGAGCGCAGTATTGGTTAAAACCACACAAACAACCGCTCCTCAGTCGGAGATACAAGCGCCTGTATTGCCCGCAGCAACAGCAACTCCTGACGTATCTACTACCATGCCTGTACAGGGAATTCCTGCACAAGCACAGCCGGAAGCGCCACAACAATAATTGAAAATAATATAACATGGAGAGCTGCCTTTTTTGAGGTGGCTCTTTTTGTTTTTGTATTTTTGCTACCTTTACGCAATGATTACGGAATATACCGGAAAAATAGGGAACACAGGAAGAACGCAAATTACGCAGATTACGCGAATTCGCGCAACTGATTTTATGAATTGACTGATTTAAACAAATATAAAATGAATAACACTAAAAGCAAAACGTTTTTTGTAGCCTCGGAAGAAAAGATTTATCCGGCAGGGGAGGGCATTACCCGCCAGTTTGTAGGATACGATGCCAACATCATGATGGTGAAGGTAATCTTTGAAAAAGGAGCGGTGGGCGCCCCTCACACACATCCGCATGTGCAAACAACCTACGTGGTTTCGGGCAAATTTGAAGCTGTTATCGCCGGCGAAACCAAAATTATTGAGGCAGGCGATGGCTTTTATGCTGCGCCCAACGCATTGCATGGCTGTACCTGCCTCGAAGCAGGCATTTTGTTGGATGTATTTAATCCCGTAAGGGAAGATTTTTTGAAGACGATTGAGTGAGTTTTGATTGTCATTATCGGTCTCTCCCTTTCACAAACTCCAAGCAATCCTCCATCACCTTCGAGCCTAATAACTTTATAACCAACAGGTAGGCGCCTCCGCCAATTATTATTTGTGTGGCAAGTAGCAGGTAATTGTTGTGGATAATATTCCCCAGTAAATAGAGGGGGGCGAAAATCAATACCGATATGGCGGCGTAGGGCAGTATATCTTTAAAAACGTGCTTGAGCTGGTAAGATATATGCTTTCCCGAGAGATAGAAGGTGATTACAAAGGCGATTATGTAAACAGTAACAAAGCCTGTAATCAGCGCCAGAATGCCAAACCGGAACGAAATGAGTATCGAAAGAATAAAAAGAATGTTTCGGATTAGTTCGGTTTTTAGCAGCAAGCCCGATTTGCCTAAGGCTTTCAACAGCGCGCCCGATAAAACATACATGGGGTAAATGGCGCCACTGATGGCCAACAGCTGAAGAATGGGCGCCGAGCCCAGGTATTTTTCCGACAATAGCAGCTCAACGATAGGCCTTGCCGCTATAATTGTCAGTAAAGCGACCGGGAAACAGATAAACGAGGCTATTCGCATTATTTTTCTGAAAATACGTCTCAACCGTTCTTCGTTATCCAACTTTGTCAGCAGCGGATAGGTAACCCCCTGAAGGCTGTCGGCTATAATTGATTGCGGTATGGTATTTAATTTATTGGCTTGTCCGTAGTATCCTACTTGCGTGATTGAGAAACATTTACCGATGATAAGCGGGTAAATATAGGCCGTTGCCTGATTAAAAATAGAACTGGCCAGCAGTTTTATGCTGTATGGCATCATTTCTTTCAGCTTGACGGCATCGAAAACAAGGGATGGCCTCCATTTAATAACCAACCACAACAGCAAGTTTCGGATAAAAGTCTGCAAAACCAGCTGAATAGCCAAACTCCAAACGCCATAACCCGAATACGCCGCCCAAACAGCCACCGCACCGGAAATCAATCCGGCAACGAAAGTGATTTTTGCATTGCTGCGGAAATCCATTCGTCGTAGTAAATGGACGTTTTGTATAATTCCAAATGCATTGAACACAAACGACAGAAATATAAGCCTCGACAGATTGGTTAGTCTGGGATCGTCGTAAAAGCTGGCTATAACGGGAGCAAATAAATATAAGATGGCGTATATGAATAAACTAACGGAAATATTGAAATAAAAAACAGAAGAATAATCCGATTCGGTGGGATTTTTATCCCTGATCAGGGCTGCCGAAAAACCGCTTTCCTGCAACAGGTTGGCGATGACTGTAAATATGGCCAACAGGGCAACCAGACCGAAGTCGGCGACATCAAGCAAACGGGCGAGTAGCATTACAAAACCGAGTTGTATGGCTTGTTGTCCGCCTTTATCAATAAAATTCCAGAAAAGGGCTGAACGGGATTTTTCCTTTAACGAGTCCGACATTTACATTGATTTTCTGAGGTTTAGAATTACGCCGGCTATTTCCAAATCGAAAGGCGTTGTTATTTTCAGGTTCGTTGTCTCTCCTTTTGTCAGGAATATGGCCTGCCCCTTCGCTTCTGCAACGGAAGCGTCGTCGGTAAAAGTGTCCGAATATTCCGTTTCGTAGGCGGCTTTAAGTAAGTCCAGCTCAAAGACTTGTGGCGTTTGAACCAGCTTTATTTTCGACCGGTCGATTATCTTGCTGCTGTTGTTTTCGCCTGTTTCGCGCAGGCTATCGGTGGCGTCTATCACGGGTATAACTGCCTTATGCAAAGCCGCTTCGTTAAATGTTCTCCGAATCAATCCGGCAGATGCAAAGGGGCGGGCGGCATCGTGTACGGCCACCAATCCGCTATCGGCCAGGGCCAATCCGTTTTTTACCGAATGGAAACGGGTTTCGCCGCCAATGGCAATCAAGTGTGGGATGTTGAAGCCGTAGTCGGCGCAAATCTGCTTCCAGTAACCGGGGTACGATTCCGCCAGAACAACAATGATTTTTATTTCGGAATCGTAGTTGTAAAAAGCCTCGATTGTGTGCATCAGCACCGGCTTACCGCCAACAGGAATGAATTGTTTGGGGAGTTCGTGCCCCATCCTCAAGCCTTTGCCTCCTGCAACAATAATCACATTTTTTTGTAAACCCATCTGCCTGTTTTTTTCGGAATTACTCAATTTTATCCAACAGTTTCTTTATCTCCTCATCCGTTTTGTAAAGTTTCTCTTTACAAACCCGAATCAGTTCCGAAGCTCTTTTTACCTCTTCGGTAAGCACATCCACATCCAGATTGCCTTCTTCTATCCGTAGCAGAATGGCTTCCAGTTCTTTTATCGACTCGTTATACGATTTTTCTTTTTTGGTCATAAATGCTTGTTTGTAACGGTTGAACACATCAAAATAAACCTGCGCCCCCAAAGATATAAAACTTTGACGACATAGCGATTCTTCTGAAAAAAATGAGAGGAAGAATAAAGAAAAGAGTATTACGAACGCAACACCCGGCCTACCTTGGCAAAAGTCCGCGCATAATAGTCTTCCTGTGTAGAAGAAACAATAACTCCCCGTTGAATAGAGGCATGAATGAATTTTATCTCGTGATTGTTGACCTCGACCACCAATCCCACATGATTGATGCGTCCGTGTCGGCGGTTGGTTCTGAAAAAGATAATGTCGCCTGTCTTAGCTTCGTTCCGCGAAATGTCCTGAATGGAGTTGGACACGGCCATATCGGCAGACGAGCGGGGTAGAGAGATTCCAAATGCCGAGTAACAAGTATAAACAAGCCCCGAACAGTCCATGCCATTCAGAGAGGCGCCTCCTCTTCGGTAGCGGACGCCTGCATAATCGAAAGCTTTATTAATTACATCTTTGTGCAATGGAAAGAGAGGAGCGCTGAGATATTCGATAAGTTGGCGGATGTCGAGCAATTCGGTAGGAAGTATGTCCGCCACATTTACGTGCAACGAATCCGAATGCAACTGCGGTATAGTGTTCAATTCCAAGGGGATATTTTCGATAACCGATTCGTAGGGGCATTTATTACACGCCACATCTTTCGATTTACAGCCCGTAAATAACACGACCAACACCGATACAACTAAAAAAACTACTACTCTCATCTGAAAAATATCTGAACAACAAAAATAATTATTTTCTCCTCTTCAGGGTATTTTTTTTGCTTTTTTTAGGCTTTATATGGGAACATAAACGCAAATGACAGGAATAATTATTCACATTGGCACATTATTCCCATTAAAAAAACCTATTTTTTACAAATGCCGGTAAAATTGCACCATTCGCAGGCTTTTCCTGTGGGGGTTTGGGTGAATGGGGTTCCGGGGTCGTAGATTTCTTCGAGGCAGGCATCGAAATGCTGCTTGAATTCGGCTCGGTATGCGCTAAAATCCTCAATCCTGAACGATTCTTTGAAGGATGGTTTATAGATGACATCTGCGTCGAATTTATCGTCAAACAGATTTCGCAGGTAGTAAATACCCGGTTCAACTATCTTTTCGGGAAATTCCATCAGGTATAGATGGGCATACATAAATACCTGCATAACGGCTTTGGGGCGGTCTTTGGCGCTTTTATCGAAAACATGTTCCATGCTTTTGTATTGCAACAGGCCTTTCCCTGTTTTGTAGTCGATGATGCGGGTACGCTTGTCCAGCTCATCAATGCGGTCGAGGAAGCCTTTTAACGAGACCGTTTTCCCCGAGGGCAGCAGGTATTGCCAAACAATCCGCTTTTCGGACTGGATATAGACGAAAGGAGCCAATCGCGCATCGGTTCGCAGCGCCTGTTTCACGTACCGCCGGATAATTTCTCCGGTCAAAAAATTTTGGCCGGTCAGTTTTTTAGCGTTCGCCTCTCCTGTTTTGAAATAATTCTTGGCAAAGGAACGCTCGATGGTTTCCGTCAGCAGTTTCTCGTTTTTTGCCAGGGCATGGAGCAAATCGGAGGTAATGAGCTTTCCCTCGAAGGGTTTGTAGAGCCACTCCATCACCGAATGGAAAATGCTTCCGAAGGTATTCGACTCCACCGATTCGGCTATTTCATCCTCTTCCTGCATATCTTCCACCACCGAAAAATAGAACTGCAGAGGACAATCGAGGTAGGTGTTTATCGCGCTTGCCGAAAGACTGCGTTCGCCGGTTGTAAAGGCATTCAGTTTATCGAGAATATGCGGCTCTTTATTTATCGAAATGGCCGGACTTTCAGCCGAAGATACTTCGTAAACCGCCAGATTTTCTTTTATGCGGAATGAGCCCGGATAAAGGTGCTTCAACTGGTAGAAATAGCGGCTGACTTCGCCCGTTTGCAGCCCTTCGGTACGGGTATCGTAGAGCAGGAATATGCGCTTGGCTCTGTTTATCAAGCGGTAGAAATGATAGGCGAAGATGCTGTCCTGATGCTCGTAGGTGGGCAGGTCGAATCCTTTTCGCAGGTTGTAGGGGATAAACGAATTTGTCGCTTTTTTTTGTGGAAAAATCCCCTCATTCATAGAAAGAATAATCAGGTTATCGAAATCCAACGCGCGGGTTTCGAGTACGCCCATCACCTGCAATCCCGACAAAGGTTCGCCGGTGAAAGGCACGCTGATACCCGCCACCAATTTTTTCAGCAGGCGAAAGTAAGTATCTACGGACATTTCGGCATCGACCCGCGTCAGGGCATCCTCCATTTTATTGATGGTTTTGTAATATTCTATGATAAATTCCCGCTCTATATCCGTGCTGCGGGCATTGGCTTGCTCTTCTTCGCCGGTTCCTTGTTTTTTCTGTGTCAACGCTATTTGCAATCGTGTCAGAATAGCTTTCAGGTAATTGGATATATCCGTCCAGTGTTCAACGGGCTTGAATATCAGTTCGAGAAAGGGGTGGATTTTCAGCTCATCGTAGGGCACAATCACTTTGTTGTAGCGGACAATTTGCTGCTTTAGCTCGCGCGATTCCCTTTCGGCAACATTCAAGACGTATTTATGATTGAGAACCGACAGCACAAACCTGAAATAGAATCCGGTTTTGCCATCCGTCATTCGGATATTCCGCTGCACATCAAAAATATGCTCCATCAAACCCGACACAGAGGAATTGGACAGGTTATAGCCCATCGTTACATTTATCCGGTCGATAGCTTGGGGGATGGAATAGAGAACCGGTAACAGCATATTCTCGTCGGGAAGAACCAGCGCAGTTCTGAAAGCCTCCTCCGAATTGGAGACAATACCCTTGTCGATAAGATGCTGCAATATGGCATGTACATATTTCGCCTGCCCCACGGACGAGGGGATGCCAACCAGTTCGATTACAGGCTTTTCGGTCGTCAACTCCTCGGGTTCGAGGGCATACTGGGAGGGGAAAAGCAACTTGTTTTTGTCGATAAAAAACGAAGCCTTATTGTAAGGGTCTTTTACCAGCGGCGATGAATAGTCGAAGTAAAAATCGGCAATACCCTGTTGCTGTAAATAGCGCAGCAAAGTTTCTTCCGACTTGCTGTGCCCGTTCAGTCCCACAAAAACAAGTTTGGTAAATGGCAGATTGAGTTCTTCCTTCGCCAACGTTTTTTCGGCCACTTCCCTGAATATCATTCCCTCATAAGCCAGTCCACGGCTCTGTAATCCGGCGCGCAACGAGGCATAGAGTTCAAAAAGTATCTCCCACATTTCGAGGAAGTCTTTTTTGCTTTCGCTTTCGCCCAAAGGATAAAAATTTACCCAAAAACGGCGGATGGCAGCAACCTGCTCTTCGCTGAGAAAAGAAAAACCGGCATCAATTTCTTTCAGGTCGTAGATGTTTCGGAACAGCTGTTTGGCATCGGCCAGGTATTTGTCCACATCGTCGAAATCGTTCAGAATCATTTCGCCCCAAAAAAGGAAGTCATCAAAACTATCCGCAGAATGGCTGATGCGAATGTATTCCTTGTACAAAATAAAGAGCATCTCTATCCTGTCGGCCGGTTGATAATCGGTTAAGCGCGTAAACAAATCGCTGATGGTAAGAATTTCGGGCGAAAAAACCGGACGATTGGCCACCTCGGCCAAATATTGCTGAAAAAACAGTCCGGCGCGCCGATTCGGAAATACAAAGGTGTATTCGCTCACCGCCTGTCCATGCATCTTGTAGTATCGTTGGGCTACATTTTGTAAGAATGGTATCATTTCGCTCGCTGTTTTTTAGTTTACTTCTTAGTCCGAAAAAAGTACAGCGCCGCCTTCAGCCGAAAGGTTTAATTCAATGCGATTATCCTTTCCTGTTCTACTCTTTTTCTCGCCAACTTTCCGGTCGTCCTTATCGAACAACAAGCTTATTTCTTTGTCCTTTAGCATTGGCAAGCTGATGTTTATTTTTCGCGGTTTTTTTTCTCCATTCACCGCTGCCACGTACCACTTATCTCCATTGCGCCGCGCTATGATGCAATATTTACCCGGGTAGCCGTCAATAAATACGGTTTCGTCCCACACCGTTGGAACTTTCCTGAGAAAGTCGAGTACAAATCCGGGCTGTTCGTCCAAGTTGTTGGGGGTAAGCCCAAAGTGCTGAACGGGCGAAAAGAAAAGCACGGCAGTCGCCAGTTCAAATGCCTCGGTGGTACGGCGGATGCTTCCCCTTTTTTGGTCGCGACTTAACCGGCTATTCAGAAATACGGGAGCAAAATCCATTGCCCCAACCGCATTGCGCGTAAAAGGATAAACGGTTGCCCAAAACGGGTATTTATCGGATGCCTGTTGGGTGAAAATAAGGTTTTCGGAAGCCAATACCGCCTCGGATGTTACATAGTTGGGGTACATGCGTTCCCATCCGCGGGGCAGCGTGCAACCATGAAACGTGATGGCCAATCCGTATTCGTTTGCATCGCTCAAAATATCCTCGTACAATTTTATCGTCTCCTGTTTGTCCCCGCCAAAGAAATCGACTTTCAAGCCTTTCACGCCGATGCTTTGCAGCCAGGCCATCTCGTTTTTGCGGGCAGGCGAGGTATCCATCTTGTCCTGTGGCGTTTGCGGGGCATCGTTCCAATTTCCGTTGGAGTTGTACCACAAGATAATCTCCACACCTTTCGCCCCGGCATACTTAACCAGTTCAACAATCTTATTCCGGCCAATCTCCGTATCCCAATTGGCATCAATAAGTACATATTCAAACCGGAGGGCGGTAGCCAAATCAATAAACTTAATTTGGTCGGCGTAGTTTATGCTGTTGTCCTGCCACACAATCCAACTCCAGGTTGCACGTCCGGGTTTATACGCTATGGATGGTTGATACAGCGGTTTCACCACATCAAAGGCTACGGTGGATTCGATGATGGGTTTCAGCGTTTCGCCCACAGTAATTGTTCGCCAGGGTGTTTGCAACGGCATGGCTACTGCGGCGTATGTTGCTCCTATTGAGTTATTTTCGCCTTGTTGCGGAAATTCGAGCTTGTAAAGACCCTCTTTGGTTCCTTCGCCCAATCGGCTACCGACATATCGGCTATCGACCCCTGTTTCCGAAACAAGCGCCCAGCCCCTTTCTCTTACCCTGAACAAGGCCGGGAAAGTATAGCCGACACCGTCTTTTGTTGGTGTTCCGATTGGCTCGTCGTTTGTATATTCTTCCTCGTAACTGGGCTTGGTTTGTTCCCAGCCCTTCATTGGCAAGGATTGCTGCGTGATGAAAGTAGTTGTAACGGAAGGAAATCGAAATCCGGTTTCCTCACCGAAGACAAGGCAGTTGGTCTTTTTCCCTTTTGCATGAAGGCGGTAAGAAAATGCCACATCGTTGTTGCTCAACCTGAAAACTATTTGGATGGTATCGTTCGCCGGATTCTCATACGTGCAGACCAGCTCTTCGGCCTTGTAGTTTACGCGACTGATTTTAGCTCTGTCCAAATCGTAAGCCTCTTCAATTGTCCGCGTGGTTTTAGAGAGGTATTTCAAATCAGAGGAAAAATCGCCAATGGATGTTTTTAAGCCCAAGGGCGAATTTTCCAACAACACTTTTTTGTTATATACTACCGAATAGCAGGGTTTTCCGTCCACAAGCCCTGTTTGTAGTTCAAGCAGCCCGTTGGGACTTTTTTGCGAGAGTTGACCTTGTCCGTAAGCCGTTGTTATTCCGATTAATAAGGACAATAAGAATAGTATTTTTTTCATTTTCGATGTTTTTTTTATAGGTATTTGCTTTGTTGTTACAAATATAGGAAAAAAATAAATGGTCGAAGCTTAATCGTTAATGCTTAATGCGCAAAACGGGAAAAACATAGGGCAAACATGAAAAATTTTATTGCTTATACCTTTCGATAAAGTTGCTGATATGAGCAGGAGATTCCTCCCTTTGGTCGGAATGACAGTCTCCTTTTTGGGAGAGGGGAGTAGGAAGTGGCGGCTTCGCCGCCGCTTCCTCATCCCTTAAACCACCAATAGTCGAGTCATTCCGACCAAAGGGAGGAATGACTCGACTATTGGTATATAAATTTTTCATGCGTTTGCTCTGGTTTTTCCCACAAAATGTTCCATAATTTCAGTCTTTGTTCTTAAATTTGCAATCTCAAATTAGAAATACAAATTAAACAATATAAGCAGATATGAAAAAAGTAGTATTAATCCGCCACGGAGAAAGTGTTTGGAATAAGGAAAACCGTTTTACAGGATGGACAAATGTCGATTTGTCGGAAAAAGGAGTTGAAGAGGCTGTCAAAGCAGGGAAACTGCTGAAAGCCGAAGGCTTCAACTTTGAAATCGCTTTTACCTCTTACCTGAAAAGAGCGGTAAAAACATTAAACAACGTCCTCGATCAAATGGATTTGGATTGGATTCCTGTGCAGAAATCGTGGAGATTGAACGAAAAACATTACGGTATGTTGCAAGGATTGAACAAAGCCGAAACCGCCGAAAAATACGGAGACGAACAAGTCCTTGTATGGAGGCGCAGCTACGATGTTCCACCGGCGCCACTTGAAAAGAATGACCCACGTTCCCCTTTTGTTGACCAACGTTACAACGGTGTGCCCAGCGCCTATCTTCCATTGACCGAGTCGTTGAAAGAAACCGTAGAACGTATTCTCCCTTACTGGCAAGATACTATTTACCCTGCGCTGAAAAACCACGACCAAATATTGGTGGCTGCACACGGAAACAGTTTGCGCGGTATCATAAAATACCTCAAAGGCATTTCAAACGAAGACATTATCGCCTTGAACCTGCCAACAGCCGTTCCGTATGTATTTGAATTTGACGACGATTTGAATTTGGTAAAAGATTACTTCCTGGGCGACCCCGAAGAAATCAAAAAACTAATGGACGCCGTAGCAAACCAAGGAAAAAAGAAATAAATACAGGCTATTTACAGAGAAAGAGCGACTTGAGAAGGTTGCTCTTTTTTTGTGGGTATAAAATTAATCGGTCTTTCGGCTTTGCGTGTATTCCTTTATCTTCAACAGATAAACTTTAGCTAAAGTGGCCTCTTCGCGGACGTAAGAGTAATTAAGGTATCTCGCATTCGTTGACATATCGTGAAGCCTCTCATATTCATACCTTATTTCGGGAAACATCTCCACAACCAGCCTTGATTGAAAACCGTGTCGCCCCTCTTGGTTCTGTTTTTTTCGGGTAAATAATGCTTCGAAAGTTGTGTATGTCAATCCGCCCTCGCTTAAAGGTAAAATTAAGTGCCTGACATAGTGTATTGCAGAGTAAAAAGCGGTAGTTACTACCCAATCGGAATAATCCGGTTTCTTCCCGATATAATTACATACGCTTTCATTGTGCCTGGCCTGTTCAATATTACTCAGGTTTGCCATAAATAGCTATAAAATTATCGGAATTGAGACTTTCGATATTTAAGCTTCCATTAAATGGCATAAAAGAAATATCGAAATTTGAATTTTGCCTTCTTACATCAAAAGACTTTTCATAAATCGGACGACATAATTCATCATTAAAATAAACAGCCTTGTCTATTGCTATAATAAAATCAAATCTATTAATATCGGCCAGACGGAGAAGCATTAATTTGCAATTTTCCTTCTCTAAGTTGATTGAATTAAAAAAACTTTCCATGATAGGTAAAGCGTTTTGCAGATTGGCTTTCAGCTCCTTCCTCATTTTCTTAAGGTATGCTGCCAAGCCATCGTTACAACCCTCTTCGTTGGCGTTGATGATGTCATCAACCGTATAAGATTGAGCATTAGGACTTGTTATGTTAGCCCAATTATTGCCCACTATTTGCTTATTGGATTGTGATATAGTTGTTCTCATATTCAAATTGTACTGCAAATATAGATAAAGAAAATCATAAAATATCAACAAATGCCGATGAATAAGTGTATGTAAAACCAAGAAAAAAAGAAGTAAATATTTCGAGTTTTCCGACATTAGTACTTTTTAAGTGTATAGCTGAGCGTTCCTGAAAGATTGGAGGGTATTGATGCAATTAACTCTTCCGCTCCCCCAATCTGCAAAACTTTCGTAAAATCCGCTTTTGTAAAATCCCATAATAAAATCAATGTTTTGTTGGAGACTTTGTAGGTCTGCGAAAGCGTTACATGATATATCTGGTCTTCGATATACAGCCGGTTATTACCAAAATAATATTTGTCGTTTTCCTCGCTTACAATATTTCCGGTACTCCTTTCGGTCGTTATACTTTTCACAAATTCATCGCCAAAAGACATTGTAAGTGTGCTCTTTTTTAGCATTGATTGATACTCCTTATTTACAAGCTTATCTATTCCCGTCTCCGAATAATTGGTTTTCATCGTTACACTTTGAACTTTCCAATTGCCTTTTACCATTTCTTTGGCAGTAGCATCATCGTTCGTTACAAAAAATTCTTCGTCATCATCGCCACCACATGAGATCAAGGCAATGCCTGCGAACATAAAACACAACAATAACAGGTAAGTTAAATTTTTCATAGTCAATAAATTCTGATTTATTCTCCAAAAATATACAATTACAACCCGATCTCCAAGTAGATTGAATAAAAAGCCGTCAAAGTCCCCCCACGGGGGATTTAGGAGGCTATTCCAACATCAAATTCATAACAGGATGATGCTCGTGGAAAAACTTCCGGCAGACGGGTGGTAAATCTTGCAAATGATAGCCAAAAACTAAGCGGGCGAGTAGTTGTATATCAACCGTCAAATCCACCGGCTGAATGGTTAGCTTTTCTGCCTTACCGTTTTCTACTGCATAAAATCCCTCATTTTCGGTTAAATAGTCGGTAATTCTCAGTGTAAACTTTGCTTTTTTATTTTCTTGCGCATAAAAATTCAGTACAGATTTTGCGTCAATAATACGCGCCATCCCGGCCAAATCGTATTTCGGCGAACAGGCAGATAGCTTGCAGTCGTCCATAATAACCTCGAAGTCTGCTCGGGTTTTTAACACACAAAAGTCCCGTTGCTGGTATTTCCTGTCGAATAGGTCGTAGGCTATTCCCGTCTCAGCCGGATAGTGCGACAAGAATGGCTGTAAATTAATCGGCTTGTTTCCATTGTCAAAAACCTTTTCGTAACCATATTTTGCATAAAAGCCGTACAACCACTCCTTGGCAGGGACAAGCAAGCTAATGGGAATCCGGCGTTCTTGCATCAGCTTATACGATGCCATAAGCAGGCTTTTCATATACCCCTTTCCCCTGTATCCGGGCAAAGTGCAGGCTCCCGATATGTAGGCCACCGGCACAATCGAACCGTAGAAGCGCATCTCGTAGGGCAATAGTTGCAGCGAAGATACAGCCACCCCCTCCTCGAAATAAATAAGCGTATTCTCATGCTTATATTTTCGACTAAAATAGATGTCCATAAATTCGTCCGAATCCCCAAAACAGGTTTTCCACATCTGCCGGACGAATGGAGTTGTTTGATTATTGGCTAATTGTATCATCGCATAACTATTTACAGCATCTAAATTACAAAAAAAACTGCCATCAACCAAAGAGGTTTACGAATACCTGAAAATCCAACAAAAAAATTGCGGCTATTGGCGGTTGAGAGTGGAGACTGCCTCATAAAGTTGATAATAGCACACTGATTACATGGAATCTTTTTCTATATATGTAGTTTTCAATACTTTACAAACAGCCAAGTAAATATATTCCGTTCACTCCTTGTAATCCGTGTGCTATTTTTATGAAAATGCAAACCCAATAACACCCCACATTTACGAAAATATCGAGGCAATGGGTAAGTTGTGTATAAAAAAGAGACGTGGCACGCCACATCTCTACTTGCAATATGCCTGTATCTTATTTCTTAATCAAGCCCGTTTGCACCACTTTTTGAATAGTACCGTCGGGATTGAAATAGAGTTTATCGAAGCAAATCGACCTCAGGTTACCGCGTCCCGAGAGAACGCTGTTGTGATAAAAAGCATACCACTGACCTTTGTACTCAACAATCGAACCATGACTGGTATCGCAACCCGTTGGGTCGAGGTAAACACCCTGATACGTCCAGGGGCCTTTGGGGCTGCTGCTTGTGGCGTAGTTCAGGCGGTTAGCGCCCTTATTTGTCTCCGCATTTCTGTTGTTGTCGGCATAACAAAGATAGTAAAGGCCGTTTCGTTTAAATGCCCAGGCTGCTTCATGAAAATCCTTAAGCCCTTCCATATCTTGTAGCGGTTCAGCCAGTTCGGTCATGTTGTCTTTCAGTTTGGCCGATTTACATCTGCCACCGCCACCGTAGTAGAAGTAGGCTTGTCCGTCTTCATCCACAAATACGCAGGGGTCAATCATGGCAAAGGCATCGGTTATTCCTTCAATGTAGCCCTGCACTTTGAAGTCGCTGGCCGGTTTGTCGCTTACGGCAATGCCCACTTTCCATGTATGATTCCAGTCTGTTCCACTTGGATGCGGGAAATAAAAGTAGTACTTGCCATTTTTGTAGGCACAATCGGGCGCCCACATAAAACCGCCTTCGGGTCTGCCCCAGGGCACATCTTTGGCTTCGAGTATTTGTCCGTGGTCAACCCAGTTTACCATGTCATCGGTCGAAAACACGTGGTATTTATCCATCAGGTCGCATCCGCGCGGAGGATCCACATCGTGAGAGGGATATACATACAACCGGCCATCCGCCCACACGTGCGCCGAAGGGTCAGCTGTATAAATATTCCGCACAAACGGATTTTCCTGAGCCAGAAATGTACTGCTGCAAAGCATTATCAAAGCAAAAAATAAAAGCTTTTTCGGGTTAAAAAAAGATGTTGTTTTCATTCTGTTGTTTATTAGGATTTCAATTATCAAGCATAAATGTAATGCCAATATTTTAATAATACAAAGCCTCGCCGTTCCGCAGGTTTGCCTCTTATTGTATAAAATACAAGTTGCGACATGTAGAAAGTCGGCTAAATAAACAAGCTGGCATCAATTCTTTTTGTTGTTTAGGTAGTATATAGAGGCGCTTTTGTTTTAACTTTTTTTCTAAAGCAGTTGGTGGTTTTTAGACATGGCGCGACCCTACTTTTGTGTACAGGGCTGTCTCGAACGTATTTTTGAACGCAAATTACGCAGATTACGCGAATTATCGCAATTTATTTATTATTGAAATTCAATTAGGTAAGAAAACAGGGCAAACCTTGAATTTTTTTTATATACTCGCTGTTACGAATGAGATTCCTCCCTTTGGTCGGAATGACTCGCCTGTTAGTAGTTTAAAGGATGAGGAAGCGGCGGCGAAGCCGCCGCTTCCTCATCTCCTCTCCCCAAAAGGAGACCGTCATTCCGACCAGAGGGAGGAATCTCCTGCTCATATCAACAACTTTACCGAAAGGCATAAGCAGCAGTAAAATCTTTCATGGTTTGCCCTGGGTAAGAAAAAGATATAGTGGCTTATTTGCGTAAATTTGTGTAATTCGCGTAATTCGCGTTCTTTTGAGACAGCCACGTACTTTGAACTTAAAACTTAAAACTTTTGCAGACAGAGTGAATGTTCATTAGATTATTCTTCTTAAATTTGCAAGCTAAATACTCAAATTCAACTAAAAATCACATAACAATTAATTATGAAAAGGGATACAGCTATTTTTGATATTATTGAGAGGGAGTATCAACGTCAGTTGAAGGGAATCGAACTTATCGCTTCCGAAAATTTCGTTAGCCCCCAAGTTATGGAAGCTATGGGTACATGTCTGACCAATAAATATGCCGAAGGCTATCCGGGAAAACGTTATTATGGCGGTTGCGAAATTGTAGATTTGAGCGAACAACTGGCCATCGACCGGTTGAAAGAACTGTTCGGCGCCGAATGGGTAAACGTTCAGCCTCACTCGGGAGCGCAAGCCAATGCTGCCGTATTTTTGGCCTGTTTGCAAGCAGGAGACAAGTTTCTCGGTTTGAACCTTTCGCATGGTGGACATCTTTCGCACGGGTCGCCCGTCAATTTTTCGGGTCTTATATTCCATGCCTTGGAATACAATGTGAAGGAAGAAACCGGACAGGTGGACTACGACCAGATGGAAAAAGTAGCATTGACCGAAAAGCCAAAACTGATAATCGCCGGCGCATCGGCCTATTCGCGCGAATGGGATTATGCCCGTATGCGCAAGATTGCCGACAAAACAGGTGCTATATTTATGGTGGACATGGCTCATCCTGCCGGACTTATCGCTGCCGGATTGTTGGATAACCCGCTCCGCCATGCACATATTGTAACTACTACAACACATAAAACACTTCGCGGACCGCGTGGCGGCGCCATCTTACTGGGCCAGGATTTCGAGAACCCATGGGGCAGGAAAACTCCGAAAGGCGAAATACGCATGATGTCGTCGTTGCTGGATTCGGCCGTATTCCCCGGAATACAGGGCGGCCCGCTCGAACATGTTATTGCCGCTAAAGCCATATCGTTTGCCGAAGCCCTCGATCCTTCGTACAAGGTTTATCAGGCACAGGTGAAGAAAAACGCCTCGTCCATGGCTAAAGCATTTATTGATAAAGGCTACAAAGTAATTTCGGGCGGAACAGACAATCACAGTATGCTGATTGACCTTCGCACCAAATTTCCCGAATTGACAGGTAAATTGGCCGAAAAAGCCTTGGTAGCAGCCGATATTACAACCAATAAAAACATGGTTCCATTCGATAGCCGCAGCCCTTTCCTCACATCGGGACTTCGTTTCGGTACACCGGCCATCACCACACGCGGCGCCAAAGAAGACACCATGGGCGTTATAGTAGAACTGATAGACACCGTTCTTTCCAATCCCGAAGACGGAAAAACAATCGAAATTGTTCGCGAAAAAGTGAATAGTATAATGAAAGATTACCCCTTGTTTGCGTGGTAAGAGGTTTCAAGAAAAAATGATTTGTAAGAGGCTGTCTCGAACGTATTTTTGAACGCAAATTACACAGATTACGCGAATTATCGCAATTTATTTATTGTTGAAATTCAATTAGATAAGAAAATGTATAGTAGCTTATTTGCGTAATCCGTGTAATTTGCGTTCTTATTTTTAGTTGGCATTCGTTGCTGGCGCAGGCTTGCAGCTTGTGTCCAACAACGATTTGGCATACAGGGCACAGACAACATGTCCGAGCCAGCCGGAGTCATTGCACGTTTACTTGGGTGCTCCCGTGTCAAGCACGGGATGACAGGCTTTTGACACAGCCTCATTATCAAGGGCAGACACACAGGTCTGCCCCTACAGAAAAAATCATGGAAATCAAGAAAATCTTAATAAAATCGTGGTTCAGACAAATGGTTGGCAAGCCCGCAAAGAAAAGATGATAGGGGCGTTGCATGCAACACCCTTTACATCAAACCATCCATTGTCAACAAAAAAAACGCTGAATCTTGAATGATTCAGCGTTTTTTATCATGCGCTTATGCAAGCCATTTATATTCTTTAAGGCGCCAACAAATCGAAATTAACGTTGCTTGTTGCTACACCTTCTTTAAAGAAGCGTATTTCGTAGTAGTTATCGTTCACCTTGTTCAGGTACAGCAACTCTCCGTCATCCCATCCTGCGGCTGCTATTTTAGCAAGCAATGCGGCCGGCAAAGTTGGCTTAATGGTTGGAGAAAGAGGTGTTGTAGCATTCTTAGGATTGATTGTCCTCCAGTCGCCGGTATTTTTATAGAATCTTATTGATGAACCATCGCTGTAGCTGAGTGTAACAAATTCGTCAACAGCTCTTATCGGATCTACTGCTTCTACACCTTCCGACTCGGGTATTCCGGGGACTATGGTTACCATCAATGTTTCGTTAGCAACAGATCTTATCGTTCCCAAAACAGGTACCGGGTAATGATCGGCTACAAAGTCCTTGGAAACAGGAGGAAGCAGACTTGTCAATGTTACAGGTAACCAGGTAAGACCTGTTTGAGCCCCTGTAGTTTGTACGGTTCCGCCTACCGTTCTCCAAGTGTTACCGGTGTTTGTTCCTGTATAGTTGAAGCGTACATTATTTCCATCCTGGAAAGTAATGTAAAGTGTTGGATAGAACGTTGCCTGGTCATTTAATACTACTGCTGAATTTTCCTTGCGAATAGCGGTTATCACCGGTTTAGGAGTGATAAACATGGGGAAATGATCATCCAAGAATCCTTGAACATCGGTTGGAAGAGTCGCTGTGAGAGTTGCAGGCAAATTATTATTTCCGCTCATTGATCTCCAACTGCCATCCGATTGATTAAATACTACACTATTACTGTTAGAGTAAGCAACTCCGATAACCGGTATAATATCAATAGTATCTCTGTTATATATTATGTACTGGTTTAGCTTGGCAACAGATGTTACTGTTATATTAGGCGCAGCAAAATAGGTAGTCAGGAAACTACTGATATTGGTTGGAAGAATGTCTATTACCGATTGTGAGAAAACACCATTCAATGACTTCCAAACATCGTCTTTGTCAAATACCAATCTATCGCCGTTTCCAAATTCTACTCTGGTAATATTTTCATCTGTCAGAGGATCTTTTTCCTTAGCCACCAAGTTCAATTCGGTATCAAGCTGGTGCGAAGCCAGGAAGCTTTTAATGTTATCCGATAAAACTACCGAAAGAGACAGCGGTAAAAATTGTGAGCCGTCTTTTCCGGCCAGGCTCAACCAATTTCCGTTCTTATCGAAACGGAGCGCATATTTATACGAATAATCTATATGAATAACATCTTCTATGGTTTCTCTGGAAATTCTGGTCAAATCGGCCAAATTACCGGTAATAGGATCGGGTGCAATCTCGGCAAAATGGGTAGTCAAAATTTGTGCTGCTTGTGCCGGGAGAATAGCTACAATTGGTTTTGGTAAAAACAGGCTATCGTCCTGGCTATCAACTAGCAACCAGTTGCCATTGGAGTCGAATCGAAGCTGGAATCCATTTTCGTATTGTGCAACATATTCTGTTTGATCGTCGCTGCCAATAGTTTCAAATACGCCCAAGTCTCCGGTATTGGTATCGGCAAAGTAAGTATTCAATATTTGAGATGCGCCTCCGGGCAGATTCGCTGTCGGCTTGCTAACGCCTAAGTACTGGCCGTTAGTAGAGAAAGCCAAATCAGTATTAGGTTCCAATGTGATTATTTCGCCATAAAATTTCCTGTCGTACTTTAAAGCGGCCTTACCTGCATGGTAATTTTCGAGGTAGGTGAGTGTAGGAACCTTATGTTGCAACAGGATAGAGTTCGGAAGGGTTTTACCATTTCCGTCTATCACCTGCCAGTTTCCGGTTTTATCAAAATCAACTTGTACGCCTCCAGCTAATTCAACTTTGAAGAAAGAAGGTTTTACAGGGGGTTGTACATATTTCGCTTCTTCTGGATCATATTCGACTAATTCGATTACTTCTTCCCAACCGCCATTAGTATTAACCAGAGTTATCTCCTCCCTGAAGAATCTCGCTTTCCTGTAAGCGTCCAAGCCAAAATGCTGTTTTACAAAATTCTGAGCTTTCGCTGGCAAATTGCTGAAGTATGCATCGGTAGGCCCCTTAATGCCATTGTCATCGTCTTCACATGAGCTCAGCAAGACGCATGCTAAGGTTAATAACAAACTAAGTTTCAATAATTTTTTCATGTTTTTTTTACGTTTTAAATTTATTAATATGGTTTATTAGCAATTATACGATTGTTTTCCAGAGAGTTACATGTATTTTCCCCTCTAAAATAAATTCCGGCTGCCAACGACAACTTTCCTTTGGAGCCAAAGGTAATGATAATTCTATTATTTAGCAATACTTTAAGGGTAGTTTAATAAATTAAAATCTACAAATAGTTCTAATAGAACATTTTTTAACTAAATGCCGGTGCATTATTTCCTCAATAAATCGGTTATCAGCAAGGGATTGGCTACCCGCATTTCGTCCACCAGCTTTTTAACTTCATCAGTCGTAGGATTGGCTTTCAAGCGGTCGAGTTCTTTTGAGGTAATGCCTGCCATCTGCAAAAACGACAGTTCGCCATGGGGCGTATCAATCTTTCCTAATTCGGGGTCGAGGACAAAAACCAGCCCTACAATGTCGATAACGGCCTTTGTTTCGGTTCGTATCGGCCCGTTGGCAGGCACAAAGTGGTATTCCTCGAACCAGCGTTCGCTCTGGTAAACATAGCGCGCCAGGTTGTTCATCACCTCAATCACCCACAAGGGGTCTTCCTTGTCTTCGGCAAAAGGTTTCAGGCGAAAGGTAAATTCAAATCCCCATTTGCTAAACCCGCCACCTGCGGCATCCTCATTATAATACAGTTCCGACATGCCATACGATACAAAATGCCGGTGAAACTCCTGCTTCTCCGAATCATAAATACTCGTGCCGTCGATGGGGTCGTTTCCACCCAAAAAGTAATGCAAAGGCGGTGCATAATGACGTGGAGCCGTATTTGGATAAATTTCCGCTATTTTTTCGTCAATGGCCAACCAGCCGACAGCCTCTTCTTCATCAAATTTTTCTTTGTACTCTTTTTTTGTCATGTTTTTATAATTAGCAAATCAGCACATTAATTATGATATTCAATCAACCCTTCCATGGACGATTTTATTATTTTACAAATGGGGATGCCAAAAGTTGAGGCTACACTGCCTAGCAAATCGCGGTAATGATATGCTACCGAGCCAACAAAGCCCACAGGGAGCCGCTCGTAATCGTATTGCAGAATAGACCGTCTGAAAAAGCTCTCGAAATTCGATACGACAAGCTTGTTGACATATTCGTCATCGACATGCTTTGCCAGGAAAGTCGAAAAAGTGGCGAGGTAACGATTCGGATAAGCTTGCCTGTATATCTTGTCCAAAACATCCGTGTAAGAGATTTTGTATTTGTCAAAAAATTCCTGAGTCAGGGATTCGGGCGCCAATCCTTTCAGGCAATCGGCCAGGAATAGTTTACCCAATACGGCGCCTCCGCCCTCGTCGCCCAGAATGAAACCCAGCGGCGGCACATTTTTCACAACAGACTTTCCATCGTAGTGGCACGAGTTGGAACCTGTACCCAATATGCAAACCAGGCCCTCTTCGTGCCGGAACAGCGCCCTGGCAGCGGCATGTAAATCGCTCTCTACCGACATTTCCTTTGCCGGTATTATCCCCATAATCGTTCTTATGGTCTTCTTTTGAGCCTCAGCTACACATCCGGCTCCATAATAATGCATTTGGTCGAACCGCACGGAGCGAACACTTTCGGGCAGTTGATTGATTAGCATCCGGCGAATGGCATCCGGCGAATACATAAAAGGATTAATACCATCGGTAAATACAGACATTATAAGTTGTTGGCCTTCGATGATAGCCCACTCCGTTTTGGTCGATCCGCTTTCTACAATCAGTTTCATTGTCGTATTATTATTGCATAAAAAAACACCTCCCTGCAAAAATACATTTTGCAAGGGAATATAAAAAATATTCGGACATTAATTAATGTGCTGATGTGCTAATGTGCTGATGAGAATAGTGAGTATAATGAATTTATTTCCGCTTCGCGCCAATTGGCACATTAGCACATTAGCACATCAATTACCCCGTCTTCCTCCACCCGACCGGTTTCCTCCCATCGGGCGGTCGCCGCTTCTTTCGTAGTCGCCTGTACCGCCTGTATCGCCGGTATTTTCAAAACTGTCGCCGGTATTGCCCCTGTTTTGCCCCCGGGTTCTACGTCCGCCAACATTATTGAAGCGGTAGGCAAACGAAATGATGGCATAACTCGATAAGGCCGTAAATTTGCTGTCGGTAATGGATTTTTCGTCTTGTGTTCGCCGGATGTTTAAACGTTGTTGCAGAATATCTGTTATCTGGAAGCGCAGTGAACCCCTGTTTTGCTTCAAAAACTGTTTGCTCAATTCGGCATTCCACAACAATTCGCTTTTGTTATAACCGTCCGACAAGCCACGGTTGGCCGTATAAGCAATATCGGATGCGATGCTAAAGCTTAGAGGCAGAGTTAGCTGGGTATAGTAAGTAAGGCCATAATTGTACGATTTCCGGTCTTGGACGGTGGCCAACGAATAGCTTGTATTGGCATACCTGACGCTTGCGCTTAACTGTCCGTAATACCAGTCGTTGCTATAACTAATCTTCACAATTTCGCTCAAATCCAATGTCTTGGAAACATTCCTCACGCTCGATTGTTCCTTACTCAGGTTTGAATAGCCGATCTCATTGTTGTACCTCGCCCTGGAAGAGGACGACAATTTGAACTTTTTCTTGTCATCCAAGGGAATGGATGCCAGTACGCTGGCGGCGGAATTCCACGATCCGTTCTCATTAATCGGGCTTGTATATTGAATATCCGTTATCGTATCGGTAGAAGTATAATTGATAATCTGATTTTGGACAAACGTGTAGGAAAGCGTTGCGGTTAGCGAACGTTGCGTCTCTCTGTTATTCGTATTAAATTCCAACGAAAAACTATTGTTGAACGATGGCAGCAAGTCGGGATTTCCACTTCTGATACGCAATGGATTTGTGCTGGTTTGAGAAGGGTCGAGCTGTGTTATGGATGGTTGCCTCATTTGCCCGTTATACCTTAGCCTCAGATTCTTTCGGATAAAACGATTGGCTCCACCGAAGCGGTAGGTGAAGTCGAAAAACGGGGCATAGTTTATAGAAAACCGTCCGTCAGGGTCGCTAACAATAGAATCCTGCCCTGCTCCAAACCAATCTTCGATAAAGTTTTTGCTATCGTTATATACAGGCGAGATACTCAGCCCGACATTGTAGGCATATTTTGTTTTGTTTGAATTGAAATTTGCCCGTATATTTTGCGTTACAGAACGTGTATCGGAACTTTTACTGTAATTGGCGCTCAGTATTGAGTATTCCTCTTCTGCTTCGTCATAATCCAATGTTGTTTTTCTATTTTTCGTATTATTGTTTTGTATGTTGTACGAAAAATTCAGGAAGTTTCCTTTGCCCAAGGGTTCCACATAAGTTAGCCGCAAATTATAATTGTCTCTGTTTGCTGTTGTATGAAAGCGTTGATCCCGAATTTGATCTTTCGTGTGATCGTTGTAAAAAATATTTTCCGCATTAGTAGAACCGTTCCCCGAATTGTTGTCAATACTGAACCATCCGCTAAAACTTACTCTACGTCCTGCCGCCGACAATTTGTGCGAAACATCAAATTGCATCCTGAGCTGTAGCCCATCCGATTTTTCATCGCCAACCGAGTTACTGCTGTTTATAAGCGACAAGTCAGCATCGTCCCTCACAGTCGTTTGGTTCGATTGCAGCTTCGAAAGAGAAGAATTATACGAAAATGAGGGCGTAAAAATCATTGTTGTTGCCGAATCGAGACGATATTCCAAGCGTCCGTTGAATACCACATTGTTGCTGTAATCGCGGTTGTAGGATGATGAATTATTAACGTTTTTCGCCTGAAAATTTTGCCTTACACTGGTATTATTCACATAGTTATCTCTATAATTGTACGAAATGCTTGCTCCATATTTCAGCTTGTCGTTTATAATTTTATTGGTATTCACTCCAAAGGCATTGGAGCTTGTTATTCCATTACCGCCTGCACCGCCGCCCCTTCCTGCGCGAACAGCATTACCGCCATCGGTTGATGCCTGTTGATTGATGTTATTGGCATTGGTAACGAACGCAAGCTGGTCGTCTTCCGTAAACCGATAGACATTGCCGCTCGCCGTGTAACGGGCGCTTTCGTTGGTAACATTATCAATCAATCCGCCTGCGCCGCCGGTAATATTGCCCATCCAGCCTTTCTTCATTCCTTTTTTTATGGTGATGTTGATAATGGTTTCGGGGTCGTCATCTTCTACTCCGGTCAGGATGGCCAAATCCGATTTTTTCTCCACTACCTGCACTTTGTCCACCATGTTGGCGGTAAGATTCCGGGTAGCCATTTTGGGGTCGTTTCCAAAAAATTCTTTTCCATCCACAAACACCCGCCTGATGTCTTTGCCTGTTGAGGTCGTAATTTTTCCATCCGTATCCACATCCACTCCGGGCAATCGTTTCAGTAAATCCTCAACAACAGCGCTTTCGGTCAACCTGAAAGCAGCGGCATTGTATTCGATGGTATCTTCTTTCACCACCATTTCGGCCAGCTCGGCAGTTACCACTACCGATGAAAGTTCGATATTGGATGTAGGCAAGTTTATTTTACCCAACTTTATTCTGGGGGACGAAAACCGTTTTTCGGAAATAGGGATAGATACCGTTTTATACCCCAAAAAAGAAATAGTCAGGTAATAAGTTGCGGGATTTACATTGTTAATTGTAAACCGTCCGTTTGCATCAGACCCTGTTCCTTTCACAAACGAACTGTCTTTTTGGCTGTAAAGGGCAATGGTCGCCATCTCAACTTTTTCGGACAACAACGAGTCAACCACCTCGCCTTCAATGGTATATCTTGGAACGGCCGCTTGTTGCGAAAAGGCGCATAACGAGATAAAGAATAAAAGTACAAACGAGGTATATTTGTATTTCATGGCACAAAATCAATCAATTAAAAAACTTTAATTGATTTGACCTGCGATTTGGAGAAAGGTTTAATTGGGGAGGAGAAAAACATTTTATGATTCATCGGCAAAAACCTGTATTCAAGACAAAAAAAATCCAATGGCAATAAGTCATCGGATTTTAATATTTACAGACAATAAAGTCATTGATTATATGGACTTTAAAGTACAAGCGACTTCATTGCGAAGAAAATCATTTGTCATTAAATTTAATGTGAAATCCTGCAATTCATTCAAATAAAAGTTTGTAATATATTCTGGGCATCTATAGTCTTTTGCCAAATCGAAACTTGTACTTTCATTTCTTTTTACGGCTAATCCGATCCCCTTTACTTTTGATTTTTCAGTATATGGGAAAAACAAATCAACGGCTGCTATATACGACTTGCATTCTGCCAACAAACGCTTATTCTCTTGAATATTTGGAAAATCTTTTATTGTTTTGAATGAATTTTGAAAATCGGTATAATCCCCTAATATATCGTCCAAGTTTCCTTCTTGAGGATTGTATTCGTCGAGCATTTCCTCCAAACTTCTTTTCGGATTACTCAAGTATTCTACAATAAATACAACATAAATCTGCATCAGTTCCTTGCAAGCAGCAAACCTTCTCCAACAAGTATTCAATTGGCTATTCACCGTTATATAGATGGTTTTCTTCTCGGAAATATAAGTAAATGAACTATATAAACTTTCGTATTTATCGTAACCGATCTCTATCGAAAGAGAGGGTTCGTTATGCACCTCTTTGAGCAAACTTAAAACACATTGCTTTAAATGTAGCGTATTCAACTGGCTGGGGGCTCCCAATTGTTGTGGCGTATGCAAAAACATAGGCCTGTAAGATTCTACCAAACCTTTATGCAACATAAGAGCCTCACAACAAACTCCTTTGTTGCAATTACAACTATCCATAGATTCCTTGTCTTCCGGTAAATTAATCCAAGTCAGTAAACCATCCCGTTTGAAAACCACTACCGGTTTTTACGTTCTTTAAAAACTTATTCACATCGGCGATGATGGACTCTTTAGAGAATTCCTTATCAGGAGCCCCTAAAAAGCCAATATATTGACAATTAACCTCGGCAGCCAATCTATTCAGATCTTCTGCGTTTTGGACAGATCTTAATCTTTCACTCATAAATCTTACAATTTATATATTACTAACATATGTTTATTAGAATACCTACAGACAGAAAATAGAAAACCTAAGAATCTACTTTGAGTCAGTTCTTGAGCTATCTTCCTTAAAACATGACACTTACGCACATTCTCGCATCGTTCCTTTTAATCTGTCTGACAAAAGTATGAATTATTTTTTTAATGGCAATACAAAAAGTATATTTATTTGGTTATTTTTTTCTATTATTCATACAGATAACTCTTTAATTCCCCTACCAACGCCTCAAACAAGCTATCGGCCCATTGATGCATAAAACTTTTTTCGATTTCTTCCTCCAATACGGCTAATATTGGGCGAGCAGTCAAGCCTTTTTGCCAAATACTTCGTGCAATCAGAAACAGGGCGCTGTTGTCGGTCGGAATACCTTTTTTGAGCGCCCAATCGCGCAAGTCGGAGATTCGGGGCATTTTACCCGACCGGGCTCTCCGACCGGTTTCCAGGTAGCTGAGGTAATCGTTGAAGATAATATCAATAACCGGATTGCCTTGCTCTCTGATTTTCAGTTGTGTATCTTTGTTCAATGCACTTTCGCGCAGGTCATTCGCATTCATTATAGTTTGTACCAAGTCCATAATGTCCCGGACGATGCTTTCTACAACTTTCAAGGTAGGAGCATTCATTGGCAAGAGGTTCTAAGGTCGAAGGCCGGAAGTTTTCCCGTAAATACCTCGGGGTTTACATTTCCCTGTAAATCAAAGCTATTCAGCGGGATTTCGTTCTCAAACTCCTTCTCATTCTCAAACTGCTCCTCTATCAAACAAAGATTTTGCATATTCCGGTGCGTGAGATCGACTGAGAAACGACAGCCACAGGCATTATTGTCGTAGTAGTCGCGCAAAGTGGTATAAGTCCATGCAGGCAAAATACCGACAGGCATATTCTTATCCTGCTTGATGCGTTCCAAGATATTCAATCCCGCCGAAAATGCCAGATTCTGGAGCGTAGGTACTTCCGCATCGTTTTCGGGAATAAAAAGAATGGAAAAATTGAGGGAGTTGATAAAAGTATTGTTCTGATTACGACCCGTAAGCGGATCTTCGAGCCAGAAAACAGGATGCGTTTCGTTGCCGTTGCCCAGTTCGTAATTGCGGTTGTAATAAAAAGATTGAATGATTTTGTGTCGGCGCGCCTGCTCCCTGAAAATGCTAAGAATGGAATTTATCATAACTGTAGAATGTATTGGTTATTTGCAGTATAGATAAAAATGACGGCATACGCATTCGTCCAAACAGACGTGGCGCGCCACCTCTCTACAACCTTGAACTTGAAACCTGAAACTTTGGACTACTTGTAATATTTATTATACAGCCGCAGAAATTCTTTTGTATCCTGAAATCTGTTTAGCCAGGCATTTAAAGAGTCGAGCAGGGTGGGGGCATTTTGCCTCACCGCCCAAGCTTCGAGGTGCGTGAAGCCGATGTCGGTGGCGAAGTCTATTTCTTTCAGCTTTTTCGACAGGATGCGGGCGGTGTTTGCATCGCTCACGGTATAATCTATTTCTCCGGCAGCCACTTTCATAATCAGTTGCGAGGCTTCGTAAAGGCTGTCTTCTTTTATAAATATCGTGTCGCCAATCTCGTGCGAGAGGTTATTGAGCCGCAGGATAGCCGGTGAGGCCTTCGGAACATAGATGGTTGCTTTGGCCAAATCCAAATGACTTCTTATGGGTTTATTCACCCCTCCTTTCTGCGATTTGCGCTGAATCAGCACTATTTTGTTATGAATAATGGCTTGGGTAAAAGTAACTTGGTTCCTCATGTTCACATTTATCGGGATGTTGCGGGCAATCAGGTCGTATTTTCCGCTTTGCAGCCCCTCTATGCTTTTTGCCAGGTCGTTTTCTACTTCTATGTCCAGTTTCAGACCGGCGCATTGTCCGATGATTCGCAACAACTCGCTGTTGAATCCGGCAATGGTATCGCCCGAGACGTAGTACCCTGTCGAGTTGTAGTCGGTTACCACTTTCAGCCTCCCTGTCTCTTTTATTTCGGGTAAATCTCTTTCTATATAAGCATCAGACATAAAAATGAGGAAGAGCACAATGAGCGCCGCAACAACAAACACCGGAATCAATATAAGGGAGGTCAACTTTCTTTTCGATGCCATAATAACGATTTTTGGTACTTCGATTAAGTCCTCAAATTTATAAACTTCTTTCTGTCTGGCAAACTGTTTTTTCAATATTCTACAAATTCTGCATTTAGTTACGCGTCTCTATTTTTTTGTTCCGCTAAAAAATGAGTAATTTTATTGACTTTCGAGACAGCCCCTACCGGTTTCATTTTAAATATTATTCGCATTGGCCGAAAAAAGATTTTTCAGATTTGGATTTTCGAAAAAAGTACATTATTTTTGCATTGGATTTTCGCAAAATATTAACTGATATTGGATTGGAAAAATGAAAAATATATACTTTAATAGATTTATAGACAGGTATTTACTTGATTGGAGAAATTCAGATACCAAAAAGCCGTTGCTTTTGCGTGGTGCGCGTCAGGTGGGCAAATCAAGTTCGGTGCGGCATTTGGCTGAAAATTTTGAGTTTTTTCTCGAAATAAATTTTGAGAAAAAAGAAAATTCTACGGCAAAGCAGGTTTTCGAACGCTATTCAAATCCCAAACAAATTTGCGACGAACTTGCAATTATCTACAACAAACGCATTGAGGCGGGAAAAACACTGCTGTTTTTAGACGAAATTCAAGCCTGTCCCGATGCTATTTCTGCGTTGCGGTTTTTCTATGAGGAATATCCCGAACTGCACGTTATAGCGGCGGGTTCGCTGCTCGAATTTGCTTTGGCGGAATTGCCGTCTTTCGGCGTTGGGCGCATAGAAACGCTGTTTATGTTTCCGCTTTCGTTTGCCGAATTTATGAATGCCACAGATGCAAATCTTTTGCAGGAGGCAATTCAAAAAGCAAGTCCTGTCAAGCCATTGCCCGATTATATTCATACAAAAGCAGTTGAATATTTAAAAAAATTTCTTGTCATTGGCGGAATGCCCGAAGCGGTAGCAAAATATGTGGAAACGCAGAGTATTTTTGAATGTACAAAACTGCTTTCAAACCTGACAACTACGCTAAAATCCGATTTTTCAAAATACAGGGGAAAAGTGCCACAACTGCGTATTAATGCCGTTCTTGACAATGCCGTTGCGCAAATGTGCAACAAATTTGTTTATGCCAAAGTTGAGCAGGATTTTCACCTTTCGCAAATAAAAGAATGTATTGATTTGCTTGTAATGGCGGGGCTTTTGCTGCCTGTGTTCCATTCTGCCGCCAACGGTATTCCGCTTGGCGCGGAAATGAACGCAAAAAAGCAGAAATTTTTGTTGCTTGATACAGGTTTGTATCAAAATCTTACAGGATTGAATGTATCCGAAATTTTGCTTTCTGATGATTTTCAAACAGTTAATAAAGGCAAGATTGCCGAACTGTTTGTTGGCTTGGAATTGCTCAAAGCAAGCAGTCCTTACACGCAAAATCAACTCTATTTTTGGCAGCGCGAGGCCAAAAACAGCAATGCCGAAGTTGATTATCTTGTTCAGAACAACGAAAAAATCATTCCGGTCGAAGTAAAAGCAGGAACAAAAGGCAGTATGCAGAGTTTATACTTGTTTATGAACGAGAAAAACAGCGAATACGGAATCCGCACTTCGCTCGAAAATTTTGCTGTGTATGATAAAATCAAGGTTTATCCGCTGTATGCAGCAGGAAATGTAGTGCAATAGAGACAAGTTGAATAAATCTTAAAATCGTGTAAACCAATATTCAAAAGTTTACACGATTTTTTTGTGCGGAAAAACTAAAAAACAACGGAGTTAATACCGAAAATCCTTACAAAGAGTAGGCTCAGTTTAAAATCAATTTTTATGTATCAAAATAAAAAAAAACAGAAATGCAGCTGAATACATCAGCGCAATGATGGCGAGTCCATTTTACAGCGGGGACGTTGAGGGGAAGGCTTCACACCATTTCATTACCGAAACCGCTGCTTCTATTCCAAGACAGGTATTTATCAGCCTCATTATTCACATTTGCTAATTTATTTTTCACTTTTCACTTTTCACTTTTAGTTTTTCACTACCTTTGCTCAACTCATACAAATTCTAATTAAAAAACAAATTACAGTGGCAAAAAAGATAGCGGAAACCCCTATGATGAAGCAATATGTAGAAATCAAGGCTAAGCACCCTGATGCAATTTTGCTTTTTAGGGTGGGCGATTTTTACGAAACTTTTTCGCACGATGCCATTATTGCCGCCGAAATATTGGGGATAACGCTTACGCGCCGCGCAGATGTGGAGCTGGCCGGATTCCCGCACCATGCTTTGGATACTTATCTGCCCAAATTGGTGCGGGCGGGCAAGCGTGTGGCTATCTGCGACCAGCTGGAAGACCCGAAGCAAACCACTAAACTGGTGAAACGGGGCATTACCGAGCTTGTTACCCCGGGCGTGTCTATCAATGATAACATCCTGAATCACAAGGAAAATAACTTCCTCTGCGCCATCCATTTTGCAAAAAGCGTATGTGGAATAGCCTTGCTTGATATTTCGACCGGCGAATTTCTGACTGCCGAGGGGCCGAGGGAATACATTGATAAACTGCTGGCCAATTTTTCGCCCAAAGAAATCTTGCTGGAACGAAGCCACAAAAAGCAGTTTGAAGACTATTTCGGGACGCGCTTTCTGACCTTTGAACTGGACGATTGGTATTTTACGGAGGACACAGCCCGCGACCGCCTGCTGAAACACTTCGAGACAAAGAACCTGAAAGGCTTTGGCGTTGAACCCTTGGTCAACGGAATTATTGCAGCGGGCACAATCCTGCACTACCTCGACATTACCCAACATACACAGATAGGCCATATAACCACGCTTTCGCGCATTGAGGAAGACCGTTATGTGCGCCTCGACAAGTTTACAATCCGCAGCCTCGAACTGATTTCGACCATGAACGAAGGCGGAAAAAGCCTGTTGGATATTTTGGACAAAACCGTTTCGCCGATGGGTGCGCGCATGTTGCGGCGGTGGATGGTCTTCCCATTGAAGGAGGTGAAGCCGATTAACGACAGGTTGTCGGTGGTGGAATATTTCTTCAAAGATACCGAGCTGAAAGGCTTACTGGAAGAGCAACTCTCGCTGATTGGCGATTTGGAACGGATTATATCGAAAGTGGCCGTCAACCGCGTAACTCCCCGCGAAGTGGTACAGCTGAAAGTGGCTTTGAATGCCATCGAACCTATTCGAGATGCGTTTCTCGGTTCGAGCGAAATAAGTTTGAGGGAAACAGGGGAGAAGTTGAACCCTTGTCCCGTTATCCGCAACCGCATCGAAAAAGAAATACAACCCGATCCTCCGGCGCTGCTGAACAAGGGAAATGTTATCCGCAAAGGCGTAAACGAGGAACTGGACAAGCTCCGGGAAATCGCTTTTTCGGGGAAAGACTACCTGCTCCAGATACAGCAACGCGAGATGGAAGCGACCGGTATCTCTTCGCTAAAAGTTAGTTTCAACAACGTTTTCGGGTATTACATCGAGGTGCGAAATACGCATAAGGACAAGGTTCCTGCCGATTGGATACGGAAGCAGACCCTGGTAAATGCCGAACGCTACATCACACAGGAACTGAAAGAGTACGAAGAGAAAATTTTGGGCGCGGAAGAAAAAATACTGGCCTTGGAAACAAGCATTTTTAACGATTTGGTCGGCAGTCTCATCGACTACATCCCCACCATCCAGCTCAATGCGAACCTTATTGCCCGTGTCGATTGCCTGCTTTCGTTCGCCAAGGTGTCCAAGGAAAATAAATACATCCGTCCCAACATGACCGAATCGGACGATTTGGATATAAAAAGCGGACGGCATCCCGTCATCGAAAAACAGTTGCCGGTGGGCGAATCGTATATTGCCAACGATGTTTATCTGGATAGCGATTCGCAGCAGATTATCATTATCACCGGCCCCAATATGGCCGGTAAATCGGCGCTGCTACGTCAAACTGCCCTGATTACCTTGATGGCTCAGGCGGGCTGTTTTGTGCCGGCCGAATCGGCGCAGATAGGCGTTGTTGACAAAATATTCACGCGCGTGGGCGCCTCAGATAATATATCCCTGGGCGAATCGACCTTTATGGTTGAGATGAACGAAGCTTCCGACATCCTGAATAATCTCTCGTCGCGCAGCCTCGTGCTTTTCGATGAGTTGGGGCGTGGAACAAGTACCTACGACGGCATCTCAATAGCCTGGTCGATTGTGGAATACATCCACGAACACCCGAAACACCGCGCGAAAACGCTTTTTGCCACTCATTACCATGAACTGAACGAAATGGAAAAGTCGTTCAAACGCATCAAAAATTACAATGTTTCGGTGAAGGAAGTGGATAACAAGGTTATTTTTCTTCGGAAACTGGTAAAAGGCGGCAGCGAACACAGTTTCGGTATTCATGTGGCCAAAATGGCCGGAATGCCCCAAAGCATTGTCAAACGCGCCAATGCCATACTCAGGCAACTGGAATCCAACAACCGCAAAGAAGGCATATCGCGCCCAATTGACAACATCACCGGCGAACGGGAAGGCTACCAACTGAGCTTCTTCCAGTTGGACGACCCTGTGTTAAGTCAGGTAAGGGACGAAATTAAATCGCTGGATATAAATAACCTGACACCGGTAGAAGCCCTGAATAAATTGAATGATATAAAGAAAATTGTTTCGGGGAAATAGCTGTAGCCCGCTGTCGCGAATAGTCGTTTTGTTCCCTGCGAGACTATGTGTTTAAGCCCTCGAAATGCACAAAATATATTGTATATATCATGTATATATTATATTTTTGTGTAAAAATAATCAGTATGACAACACAAGCGCTCCAAAAGAAAAGAAAAAACATAGACATCCCGTCGGATACGTTCAGAGCCCTCTCCATCAAAGCTGCTGCCGAAGGAAAGAATCTCAAGTCGTTTATCGAAAATTTGCTGATTTCGGAGGCAAAAGCAATAAGTGATGAGGAAGTATATAAGTATCTTAGTGAAACAAAAACGGATGGAGATATTTATTTGAGCGAAGCTGAACAAAAAGACTTTGAAAGCTGGCTTGGGGTATGAAAATCAGCATATCAACGGGCGAATAATAATTCGCCCCTACGTTCAAAACGCGGTGGGCGCCACACCCAAAAAAAGGGCAACGCACGCGTTGCCCCTACATTATTCTCATTATTCACATTAGCATATTATTTCTTACGCCATTTGGCATTTCTCATGTCGCCCGTTTCGAGGAAAGCTTCGTGAAATGCAAAACAGTTGTACAGGTCAACTGGCGTGTGGCCTACCGGTGCATTGTTGAGGTATTCTCTCAGCAAGGGGCGGTAATCGGGGTGCACACAGTTTTCGATAATGCGTTCGGCGCGTTCGCGGGGCGTTGTGCCTCTCAAGTCGGCAACACCGTATTCCGAAACGATAATTTTCACCGAGTGTTCGCTGTGGTCGTGATGGGCAACCATCGGCACAAAAGCGCTAATTTTTCCGTCTTTTGCCACCGAAGGGGTTACGAAAACCGAAATATAGGAGCTGCGGGTGAAATCGCCCGAACCGCCAATTCCGTTCATCATTTTTGTTCCCATTACGTGGGTAGAGTTGATATTTCCGAAAATATCGGCTTCGAGCGCCGTATTGATGGCAATAATACCCAAGCGGCGAACCACACCCGGGTTGTTTGAAAACTCGGACGGACGCAACACCAATTTATCTTTGAAGAATTTCAGGTTGGAATAAATGCGTTCGATAACCGGATTGCTGACTGTAAGCGAACATCCGCTGACAAATTTGATACGTCCTGTTTCCATCAAGCCAATAACCGCATCCTGTATCACTTCGGTGTAAACGTCGAAGTCGGGAATATCTTTGTTGTCGCCCATGGCAGCCAATACCGCGTTTGCGATGTTTCCCACACCCGATTGAATGGGGAGGAAGCTCTTCGGCATACGGCCTTCCAGCATTTCCTTTACAAAGAAGTTGGCTACATTTTCGCCTATTTTTGTGGTGATTTCGTCCACCGGAGCAAATCCGCTTCCTTCGTTGGGCAAATTTGTTTCTACAACAACTATCTTCGCCGGATCTATCTTGATAAATGGTTTTCCTATCCTGTCGCGTACATTATAAATAGGTATTTCCCTGCGGTGTGGCGGGTCGGAAAATTCTACGATGTCGTGTATTCCTCTCATTTCTTTGGGGTGCCAGCTATTCAGCTCAACAATCACAACTTTCGCCATCCGTGCCGATGTTGGGCTGATACCCACACCGCAAGTGGGAACTATTTCGCCGTCTTCGGTAACGTCCGCCGCCTCAATAATGGCTACATCCACAGGGCCAAGGTAGCCGTAACGGATTTCCTGTGCCAACTGCGAAAGGTGGATGTCGAAATAATCTATTTCTTCGGCATTGATTCCATTTCGCAAATCTTTGTTGGTTTGGTACGGGGTACGAAACTTAATGGCTTTCGCTCTGGCTAAATTTCCGTCGATAGAATCGCCTGTTGAGGCTCCCGTAAATATTCCTACCTTGAAAGGATTTCCTTTTGCATGTTCTTCTTCGGCGCGTTTTGCCAAAGCTGTGGGCACCACTTTCGGGCACCCGGCATGTGTAAATCCACTGAATCCGATGTTATCACCATTTTTGACGAGGCTTGCGGCCTCCTCTGCACTTACATACTTTAATGCCATTTCCTACTGAATTAATCTATTTATCTGTTAGTTATTACTTCTATATCTTGATTTTCTGAAACCGGTTAAACATATTTGCGTTCGAGAATTGTGCTGTATAAGATTGCTTTTTTGAAATCGTCTTTGTTTTCAAACAAAGGATGGGCTTTCCGAACAAACTTTTTGTCATTTTTTATTTCACTATTCTCTTCGGTATCATCCATTTCAAAGCCTTCCATGTTGGAAAATGTCCGGCCTCCGATGGTGCTAAAGTCGCTCAAGGTAGATTCCAGCGAGGTGTATTCCGTCGAGGTAGCCAAACCTCCATTTTTCCGAAGCGCTTCGAGATCCGATTCTATAATGGATTTGCTATTGTCGCGGCGGGTTTCTTTTGCCGCAGGGCTGGCCACTTGGGGTTTTGGTTTTGAAAAGATAGGCGGATTGGCCGATGTAGTAGAAGCAGTCTGCGTGCGTACAACCGGTTTTGAAACATTCCTTTTTGAATCGGCCTCTTGTTGTTTTTGGAAATTCCGGTAGATATTTACGACAATCGAAACGGCGATAATCACGTATATAATGTATTGTTCCATACTTGTCTTTTTTTAGTTGGTTGTACAAATTATTTAAGCGTTGCAAAGGTACGAAAATAAATATAGAAAGTTCAAGGTTTAAAGTTTAAACGTAGGGCAAACGCATGAAAAAATTTAGTACTACTGTTACGAATGAGATTCCTCCCTTTGGTCGGAATGACTCGCCTGTTAGTGGTTTAAGGGATGAGGAAGTGGCGGCGAAGCCGCCACTTCCTCATCCTCTCTCCAAAAAAAGAGACAGTCATTCCGACCAAAGGGAGGAATCTCCTGCTCATATCAGCAATTTTACCGAAAGGTATAAGCAATAAAAATTTTCATGCGTTTGCCTTGCTATTTTTCAAAAAAAGTAATGTAAACGGCATGGGCACAAAAAAGCAATGAAGTAAATAAAAAGAAATGCTGCCGCGAACATTTATTGTACATACGAGCAATTTGTTGTCGGACACAGGCTGCAATTCTGCGCCGACGATGAGCTTTCATTAAGAGAACTGCTTATAAGTACTCATTGCTAATCTGCGCCCCTGCTTCTTGCTTCCGCTTTTTTGTGGCGTGATATACAAATGTGTATCTTTGCTGGGAAAGTAAAAAAATAAAGATTATATGGAGAATAATGTTGAAATTCCGCAGGGGAAAACAAGAGAAGAATTGAATATTCGTAAAAAAATTATCAAAAATTTTTATGCAATATGGAATGCCGAAAACCCGACAAAACAAATTTATAACCTTGATTTAAAGGATTATATAAGTATTCGATTTTTGTCAATTCAAGAAACTTCTTTGATAGCGGCTCTTTCGTACAAATCGACTTTAGCAGTAACATATCTGACTGAAATATTGGAAAATGCGAAAGTAGAACAGCGTGTAAAGCCAAAAGAAAACAATGAAAATCAAAATCGTTTTTCGGAAATGATTTTAATGGAATATGATAAAGCAGATTTTGGAAAAATAAAACTTACAGTAGGGGAATTGCGAGGTAGCGGTCAAAAAATACAATACTGCATAACTGCAATAGAAAACGGCTAATAACCCTCTACATACAAGAAATAGTTATTAGCCGTTATATCAACTAAACAACCTGCAACGATTCAGCAATAGCTATTTAGTCTTTATTCCACTACAAAGATACAAACAAGTTTCTGAATCAACAACTATTTTCATCAAAAAGTAATGTAAACGGCATGGGCACAAAAAAGCAATGAAGTAAATAAAAAAAAATGCTGCCGCGAACATGTTGTCCGTACCTTATTGTACATACGAGCAATTTGTTGTTCCACTCCTTTTTTGTCGCTTTGCGCCAAATGGCACATTATTCTCATTATTCACATTCGTCAACTCATAACTTTTTTATTACTTTTGTTAGATATTATTCTAAAAGCATTAAATGAAAGATTTCATTATTTCTGAGTCAAAAAATAAACAAACCGTTCTGGTCGGATTAATTACGCAAAATCAAACGGAGGAACAAGTCAAGGAATACCTCGAGGAGCTTGCTTTTTTGGTGGAGACCGCAGGTATAATTCCGGGCAAAAAGTTTACACAAAAGCTCGATTATCCCAATCCCGTAACCTTTGTCGGCACAGGGAAACTCCTCGAAATAAAGAGGTATATGGAG
Source organism: Viscerimonas tarda (assembly GCF_054601255.1). NCBI lineage: Bacteria > Pseudomonadati > Bacteroidota > Bacteroidia > Bacteroidales > Dysgonomonadaceae > Viscerimonas > Viscerimonas tarda. The sequence continues at coordinate 148,476 of NZ_BAAHWV010000004.1, forward strand.
GAAAATGAAATCGACCTCGTTGTTTTCGACGATGAGCTTTCGGCCAAACAAATACGGAACATCGAAAAAGAACTGCAAGTTAAAATACTCGACCGCACCAGTCTGATTCTTGATATTTTTGCCATGCGCGCCCAAACGGCTTATGCCAAAACACAGGTCGAACTGGCACAATACCAGTACCTGTTACCCCGCCTTACCCGATTGTGGGAGCACTTGGACAGGCAACGAGGCGGTGGCGTAATGATGCGTGGCGTGGGTGAAACCCAGTTGGAAACCGACCGGCGCATCGTGCAGAATAAAATAGCCGACCTCAAAAAGGAATTGCTATCCATTGATAAACAGATGACCGTGCAACGCAAAAACCGCGGGAAAATGGTACGCGTAGCGCTTGTAGGATACACCAACGTGGGGAAATCGACCTTGATGAATTTGCTGAGCAAATCGGAAGTCTTTGCCGAAAACAAGCTCTTTGCAACGCTTGATACCACTGTCCGAAAGGTGATTATTGATAATCTTCCGTTCCTGCTGTCGGATACTGTCGGATTTATTCATAAATTGCCTGCGCATCTGGTCGAGTCGTTCAAATCTACGCTGGATGAAGTGCGTGAGGCCGACCTGCTGTTGCATGTTGTGGATATTTCGCACCCCAACTTTGAAGAACAAATTGAGGTAGTGGAAAAAACCCTGATGGAGATTGATAAGGAAGAAAAACCAACGATACTTGTTTTCAATAAAATAGATGCATTTACTTATGTGAAGAAGGACGAAGACGACCTCTCGTCCATCAAGCGGGAAAATATATCCTTGGACGAGCTGAAAGCGTCGTGGATGGCTAAGATGAGCAACAATTGCATTTTTATTTCGGCAAAAGACAAAACAAATATCGACGAACTGAAACAGATAGTTTACGATAAGGTGAAAGAAATTCATATCGAAAGATACCCTTACAACGACTTTTTGTTTCAGAAATATGAAGAAGACAGTGAATAGCGAACCCACTCAAACTATTTTCAAATGAAAGCGACATACCGAAATCTTACAGAAAATGAAATTCTTATACTCGACAACAACAATTGTTCGTGCGAGAATTGGGGGCTGGTTGAAGTAAAGGAGGGATTTAGTCCCAGGTTTGTGAAGAACAGTCTTTTTTCGGGCAAAATCAGGCTGGGCGTTTTCGACGATTATTTCGAGTTGGAGGGAGGAATGAGAAAGCATTCCGGTATTTTCAGGGCTACCATTCACAACTGCGTGATTGGCGACAATGTGCTTATCGAAAATATAAACGGATACATCGCCAACTACCTTATCCAGGCAAATACTTACATCGAAGACTGCAACACGCTGGTTGTTGACGGCTACACCTCTTTCGGAAACGGCGTAAAGGTTTCGGCGCTGGACGAAACAGGCGGGCGCAAGGTTATCATTCACGATAAATTGTCGTCCCATTTTGCGTATATCTATTCGTTGTATAAATACAAGCCGGAGCTAATCGCCCGCATGGAAAAGCTGGTTACAGCTTATGCCGGTAGTGTTTCAGCACACAAAGGGTATATCGGATACAATGTGTGCATCAAGAACGCAGGATATATCCGCAATGTAAAAATTGGCGATAATTGCCAGATTGAGGATACGGCCAGGCTCGAAAACGGAAGTATAAACAGCAACCTTCAAGCGCCCGTTTACATCGGAAGCGGGGTTATTGCCCAGGATTTTATCATCAGTTCCGATGCGCATATTGATGATGGCGTATCGTTAACACGCTGCTTTGTAGGGCAGGCCTGTACGTTGAAACATGGATTTTCGGCGACCGACTCCCTGTTTTTCAGCAATTGCCAGGGCGAAAACGGTGAAGCCTGCTCCTTGTTTGCAGGGCCTTATACTGTTACTCACCACAAATCGACATTGCTTATTGGCGCCATGTTTTCGTTCTACAATGCGGGTTCGGGTTCCAATCAAAGCAACCACATGTACAAATCAGGCCCTATTCATTGTGGCATTGTTGAGCGTGGTTCCAAGACGGCAAGCGGTTCGTATATTGCCTGGCCCGGATATATTGGCCCTTTCTCCCTTGTTTTGGGAAAACATTACGCACATATCGACAGCTCATTGCTGCCATTTTCTTATCTGGTGGAGAAAGAGGGTTCGTCTTATCTGATACCGGCTATTAACCTCTGCACGGTAGGAACCATGCGCGACGCTCGGAAATGGGCTAGGCGAGATGGAAGAACCGACCCTTCTCAACTGGATTTTATCAACTTCACCTTAATGAATCCTTTTGTGGTGGGGAAAATCATAGCCGGAATAAATACCTTGACAGGCTTGCAAAATCAGCAGGGTCGTAATGCCCATACATATAAATATAATGGTTGTTTGATAAGCAATTCGGCGCTACACAAAGGGATAAAGCTTTATAACACGTTGGTGGACAAATATATCGGCGAAATTTTAATCAAACAGCTGAAAAAAGATACAGAGGTAGAGAAAAGCAATGATGGCGCCGGAATATGGCTCGACATTTCGGGACTAATTGCGCCTGAAACCGAAGTGGAAAAAATCCTTGCCCAAATCGAATCGGAAGAATTGGCCGATATTGATGCCGTTCAAGAGGCCTTTTCGGCTTTACATCAAGATTATGAACGCTACGAATGGAATTGGGCGTTGAAAGTAATAGACGACTATTATCCCATCAAAGAAAAAGACCTGAGAATAATTCTGAAGAAGTGGAAAGATGCGTCTATCCATCTCGACAACCTGGTTTGTGAGGATATAAAAAAAGAATTCAGCGATGAACTGACAGTCGGATTTGGAATAGATGGTTCACCCGAAGATAAACAAACCGATTTGCAAATTGTCAGAGGAGCGTACGAAAACAACGAATTTGTCAAAGATTTACAGCAAAAAATCAGCCAATACGAACAAATCTACGAAGAGATTACAAAGTTACTGTGATTAATGAGAATAATATGCCAATGTGAATAATTATTCCTGTCATTGCGGGCTTGACCCGCAATCCCCCAAGCGTAGCACAAAGACCCAAGCATAGCAGAACCTTTCAGTAGAGACGTGGCGCGCCACTGCCTTTCGGTAAAGTTGCTGATATGAGCAGGAGATTCCTCCCTTTGGTCGGAATGACGGTCTCCTTTTTGGGGAGAGGGGGATGAGGAAGTGGCGGCGAAGCCGCCACTTCCTCATCCCTTAAACCACTAACAGGCGAGTCATTCCGACCAAAGGGAGGAATCTCATCCGTAACAGTAGTTCTAAAATTTTTCATGCATTCCTAAGCTTAATTCCGATTTGCTAATCACAAAAATATTTTCTAATTTTGTTTCGGTTATTGCGAAAATAGCTCAGTTGGTAGAGCACGACCTTCCCCCAAAAGATATAGGCTCCGGCCTTGGGGAGGAAATGCGGATATTGCGGAGAGATAAAAAATGCGAAAGTAGCTCAGTTGGTAGAGCACGACCTTCCCCAAAAAGATATAGGCTCCGGCCTTGGGGAGGAAATGCGGATATTGCGGAGAGATAAAAAATGCGAAAATAGCTCAGTTGGTAGAGCACGACCTTCCCCCAAAAGATATAGGCTCCGGCCTTGGGGAGGAAATGCGGATATTGCGGAGAGATAAAAAATGCGAAAATAGCTCAGTTGGTAGAGCACGACTTTCCCCCAAAAGATATAGGCTCCGGCCTTGGGGAGGAAATGCGGATATTGCGGAGAGATAAAAAATGCGAAAATAGCTCAGTTGGTAGAGCACGACCTTCCCAAGGTCGGGGTCGCGGGTTCGAGCCCCGTTTTTCGCTCTAAGAGGCTCACCAGCAACCCCCCTGTGTTTAGGCATAAATATTAGACAATCTAAACAGAAAGAATTTTATTCTCCCCCTACGCTCCGCACAATGACGGTACATTAGATTTTGAAAGCCCGTTTCCCCTGTTCCGTTAGGAACATAATGTTGTTAGAAAAGCGATTCCCCGCCATCGTAGCGTGCCGTCAGGTACGCCACGTTGCATCTCGTACCTGCGCATGAAAAAAGATGACAACAAAACATTTCTACCAACATTATGTTCCTAACGGAACAGGAGAAACATGACTTACGGATTGACGGTCAATTTTCCCTGCCAAGTCACGCAGGGTTTTACGACAATTGTCCGTAGGACATCCATATCAATAGAAAAATAGCATTACAATTAGCCATTTTCCCCGTAGGGGATACACGGAAACGGTGAATGTCCTACGGACAATATTATGGAGGATTAGCCTGTTTTCTATTGATATGTAAGCCCGACGGGCTATGATTTCGAGGGTTAAACACAGGGTTTTGCTGGTGATCCCTCTAAGAGGACTGCCTCAACAGTCTATCATCCCGTACCTGACACGGGATCTCCTGACAAACATCATCTGACTGCCAGAGAGATTGCGGTTCGGAGCCTGCAATTGGAGCGGAGCGTAAATCGGCCCGAGCCAATGACAACCTCGGAAAGGCTCTTGAGACAGCCTCGTTTTTCTCAGTTCTATTTCACTCCCCAGTTCTCATTAGGAGTAGCGCCCATTTCAAGCACCAGTTTACCGCCTTTCATTATGTCGTAGTAATCAATAAAACACTTGTTGTAGGGCTTCCCGTTTAATGTGGCGGATTGTATGTAAACATTCTCGGGTGAATTGTTGATGGTTGTTACCGTGAATTTCTTTTTGTTTTTCAGGTTCAATACTATTTTGTCGAACAGCGGACTGGTGAGTTCGTAACGCGTTTCGCCCGGACAAACGGGGTGGAAACCGGCAGCAGCCAAAACAAACCAGGCCGACATCTGTCCGGCATCTTCGTTACCCACCAGACCAACAACCGCATTTTTATAGGCATGTGTGCAGATAAAGCGCGTCCACTTCTGCGTTAACCAGGGTTGTCCCAGCCTGTTGAAGAGGAAAGGAACGTGATGAACCGGTTCGTTGGCATGATTGTAATAGTTGTTCCAAAGCATGTCTTCGGGCATTTTATTGAAGAAATCGGCCAAATCAAGCCTTGTTTTATCCAGTCCGCCCATCAACTCAACCATTCCGTCAACATCGTGGGGGACGAACCATCCTTGCTGGTAGGGATTCGATTCTACCGAACCGTAGCTTTCCCTTAACCGCCCTTGTTCAGGCCAGTCTTCCCAACTGCCATCGTTTCTGCGAACGCGGAACCAGTCTTTCTCTTTGTCAAATACGTTTTTGTAGAACAAACTCCGTTCGGTATAGCGGGCTTCATCGTCTTTTTTACCCAATTGCTTGGCCAGTCGAGCGATACACCAATCGGCATACGCATATTCCAATGTATTCGAGATGCCGTTATTGCCGCTGAAATAGCCCCTGGCAGGCGTTCCCAGTTTTTTGCTGTGATTCACAGCATAGGTGTAGGCTTTCTCCACATCGTAATTGCGGATGCCTTTTACATAAGCATCGGCCAATACGGATGCCCCCGGATTACCCACCATACAACCGCTGTATGCATTGAAAAACTCCCAGCGTTCGAGGTATTCTTCCCCATTTTGTTCGGCGAGTGTGGTCAGGGAATTTATCTGGTCGTTTACGAGTTGCGGGTCGATAATGGTTTGAAGCGGGAATTGGCTGCGAAAAACATCCCATCCGCTAAAGATTGTCCGTTTGGTAAAATCGCCGGAGGTGTGTATCGTGTTGTTTGGCCCCGGATACCGGCCATCCACATCCGACACAATACGCGGGTCGATCATGGTATGATAAAGGGCGGTATAGAAAATAGCCTTTTCTTCTTCCGATTTACCCGTAACCTGCATCACGCCCAGGGCCTTATTCCACAATTTTACTGCCGCCTTATGCACATCGTCAAAACTTTTGTTAGCCAATTCTTTCTTAAAATTCTTTTCTGCTCCTTCCATATCAACAAACGAAATACCTGCCGTAAGCGTAAGCTCTTCGTTGCTTTTGGTCGGAAATTCGGTGAAGAAGCCGATGTGTTTTCCTTCCAGTTCCTTCTTATCGCGAATGATTTCGGATTGAGCGACACGTTTGAGGTAATCGGGACTGGTAGCCTCACCCAAGCGGCGTTTCCAATCGTCTGGAATATCGGCGCTCCAAAATCCGTAACTGGTCAGGGGTTTGCTGAATTTGGCGTAGAAATAAACGGTATAGTTGGGCTTTCCGCTGCCGTTGCCCCAGCCTCCGCCGTTGGGCGTGCATTTCATCCAGCCACGGATGGTGTAGTCATCCTCCACTTTTATATATTGACGAACCGATGTTCCGCCAACACGCCGGGCTAAATCCACCTGAATGCGCGAGAGTTCATTTTCGGGAAAAGTAAAGCGCAGAACACCCCCATGCGGCGATGCCGTTGCTTCGGCTTTTATATTGTAATCGGTCAGCAACACCGAGTAATAACCTGCGGCGGCTTTCTCCGACTGCTTGTCGTAAAACGAGCGGTATCCTTTCAAATCGAGATTGTTTTCTTTTCCGGCAACCGGATAGAATTTTCCGGTGGTGGGCATCACCAGGAAGTTGCCCAAGTCGCCGTACCAACCCACCCCGCTCATTTGGGTGAATGCAAAACCCTCGATAGTTTTGTGTTCGTCGCTATAACCCGATCCATTGTCGCCGCCTGTAATGGTGTTGGGGCTGACTTGCGCCGTTCCGAAAGGAGTTGCCGCCCCCGGAAAAGTTTTGCCCAGTCCGTGATTCGCCCGGGCAATAGCCGTATTGGTACTGGCGCCTATCATCGGATTCACATATTGTGCCGGACTGTTATTGTCTGCGGCAAAAGTGAAGACTGAAAGCAGAAAACAAGCAGGTAAAACAGAAATTATCTTTTTCATTTTTTGTAACAATTTTGGGTAATAAAATCAACTATCGGAGTGGGGTTTGGAAAACTGTGCGGGTGGTGTTTAAACCCCTTCTTCACCATCACCGTGATGCTGCCGCCTGCCGCTTTTATCTTTTCCTCGAACGAGAAAGTTTGGGTGGGCGATACTGCCTCGTCCTGGTCGGCGCAAAGTATCAGTATGGGATAGCGGCCTTTCGCAATCTCCTTTATTTTGTCCATGGGGCTTATGTGCGAATTGCGTACACCTTCCAAGCCATCCAGATTATAGGACTTTATAATATCTTGTGTCAGCTTGTCATCCGGTCGGCCATCGGCAAAATAGCGGCAGTCCAGCAGCGGATTGTCCACATACACACCCGCCACCTTACCGGGATTGGCAGCCGCCCAGTTGAAGGCATACATCGCGCCACGGCTCATCCCCTCCAAAATACACTTCTTCGACAAGCCTGCGCTCGTAAGCATTTTGTGGAAACTGTTCCAAATCCGAATAGCTTCGTCGTTTCCCACCAATCCGTTTACATCGCAGTAAACCAAGTGGTAGCCTCTTTCCAACAAGGCAATATCGGTCTGCGGTTCGTGCGCCCAAAAACGGGCTCGCCATATCCAAGGCTTGTTTTTTGCCGCTACCTTAGGCTTAACAACTTTGCAATTCTTCCCTTCCCACTTAAAGTCGGCACATACATAAGCTTTAAATTCGGATAGTTGCACCGGCTGTTTGAACTTTTTGAGAATATCATATTTTTTATCCTGTTTCAGCGTTACCTGTTGATACAGGCGTTGAGCGACAACTCCGGCGCCTTCCTTGTTCGGGTGAACGTAGTCGGGCAGCAGGTCGCGTCGGTCGATAAGTAGCGGATGCATATCAATGGTTTCCACCCCTTCCTCGTAGGCCGCCTGGCTCAGGCGGGGAATAATGTCTTTCACGATAATGGGGTCGTATATCTGCTTTTCGTCGGGTTCAAACGACACATAAGGCAGTATCACTACTACCCGCGGATGCGAAGACAGCGAGGTAAACGAGCGAATCATATCGCGGGTATCGCCAACCAGCTCGTCGTAATGCGCCCGGTTTATCGCTTTCGCATCGTTCGTTCCCAGACTGATAAAAACAATATCGGGAGCGCTATTCAATGCATCCTGATACCTGGCAACCTCCCAATAGGGCAGATTACCTTTTCGCAGCATCGTTCTGCCGCTTACGCCGAAATTTGATACAATGTAATTTTTGCCAAGCAATGCTTGCAGTTGAGCAGGATAAGACTCTTCTTTGGGATTTTTGAGTTTTGCCCCTTCGGTAATGCTGTTTCCCACACAGGTAATTCGGATGACTTTAGCATTTACGCTTGCCATCAGACAAAAGGCAAACACGAATAAGATAAATGTTTTCTTCATGATTGTTTATTAACGATTAAAAAAATATTCCATTAGCTTTCACAAAAGTAGGAAATAATTTTAATGTGCCAATATATCAATGAGAGTAATGTGAATAATGTGCCAATGTTAATAATGTAGAGGCGCGATTAATCGCGCACTTACAAATTAGTAGAGACGTGGCGTGCCACGTCTGTATTTATTCGAATATGCTTGTGCCTAACAAGAATTGAAAAAATACTTTGAAATTGAAAAAATGAATATCTTTGTTATAGCAATAAAACATAACGCAATGGCAACAAAAACAAAAAAACGAAAGTGAGCGGCAAAAAGGAAGATGTAAAAGATTTCGTTCCAAAAGGTAAAATGGCCGACTTTTATAAAGAAAATCCGTATCCTTCTTTAATTGTTCACGATTGGAAAGCTGCGTTAAAGTAGTATGAGAATTTATTTAGATACAAATATTGTTCTTGATTGGCTTACTAAAGAACATCGAATCATAATTCATAGAGAAATTCCGGCGCCATATCAGCGCCATTAGACCACTCAATAGTCCAATCCGAGAGGTGAAATTTTCTAAAAGTCTCAATATCGTTTAATGGCTTAAAAATTCCTTCGGAAAGATGATTTTTTAAATCAACTGTTTTTTTCAAACCATCATTAAATGTAATGGCTACCTTGTATCCATCCACATATCTTGCATCGGTAATCCATACGAGTTTCATGCTTGCTATTATTTTAATGGCGCTATTTTTTCCAGTATTTCTTTATTTTCTATCCGTCGCCAATTTTCCATTAATTCATCACGGTGGATGTCAAATGATAACACCAGCAGATTGATTTTTTTATGATTTTATATGTTAAATTAATTCTTTAAAAGATAGAAGCAGCCGGTTGTAAAGAAGTTTCGGATAAACGGAATTTTCCCGATAAGCGGACTGAGTTTGCGGGGCTTCAAGCCAAATTTAATTTCGTAATGCGGATTGATAAAGTACAATGTTTCCTGAAAAACCGTGTACCCGTTCGCCTTGGCATAACGGCGGAACTGCTCTACTGTTATCCGGCAGTCTTTTATCGACAGCAATTCGTCGATTGTGCTTTTACTCTCTTTTGCAACAGACAACATCCATTTATAAATAGACTTGGGCAGTATGTGGTAAAACGGCAGATGCGACAACAATTTATTCCGGCAAAGTTGCTGGTGTCCACCAAAAGGCATGTACCATGCCGGAAAGGCGAAGTAGATAATCCCATCTTCTTTCATAAACTCCTTGATGTGGGTGAAGAACCGCTTTTTATCGGGGATGTGCTCAATCACATCGCGCACAAGTATGATGTCGAACTTGCCAAGTCCTTCCACATTGAACACGTCATCGCAAAACAGATGCACTTTTTCGTTGTTACCGGCATCCAGAATCCGGCGGGCCTCTGCCACCCTCGATTTGCTGAAATCGAATCCGGTAACCTCACAACCCAACTCCAAGAATGGCAGCAGATTGCCACCGGCGCCACAGCCAATCTCCAACACGCTCATCCCGCCCGAAAGAGGATAGTATGTGTTAATATAAGGAATAATATACTTCTTGGTGGAATACGCCAGTTCATCGAAATACAACTTGCCGTCCAAATGTCTTTTTTGTGTCATCTGTCATATAATTGCTTGTGGCAAAGATAGTGTTTTTTTAGCTTTAAGTTCAAGGTTTCAGGTTCAAAGTTGTAGGGCAAAGGCATGAAAAATTTTACTGCTTATGCCTTTCGGTAAAGTTGCTGATATGAGCAGGAGATTCCTCCCTCTGGTCGGAATGACGGTCTCCTTTTTGGGAGATGAGGTGAGGAAGCGGCGGCGAAGCCGCCGCTTCCTCACCTCTTAAACCACTAACAGGCGAGTCATTCCGACCAAAGGGAAGAATCTCATCCATAATAGTGGGACTAAGATTTTTCATGCTTCTGCCCCGACAAAATAGCCTCTCAAAAAAAAAGAATTAAGCAAAAAAGCCGTATATTTGTGGCTAATAAACAAATTGACTAACAAAAAACAGACGAATTTAATATGAAAAAAGCGATTTATATCCTCATGCTATTGGTGGCCGCCTTGTTTGCTGCTTGTGGCGGTGAGGATGATGATAATAACGGTGGTGGCGCCATTATCAGCACAAATAGTATAAGTTTTGAATATGGACCGACAGACAATAAAACGCTGAGTATAGGCATAACAGGAAGCGATGATGTAATCATTGATTGGGGTGATGGAGAAACCGACTATGTGCGGTCGGGAGCCGTCCATACATACCGATCGACATTGATGCACAAGGTAAGCATTGAAACTGATCATCTAACATCATTTGATCTCTCTGAAATGAACCTTACCGCTACTGCTATTCGGAACCTGAAAATAGGCAATTGTCCCAAACTGGAATCTTTGTCGCTAACGGGATTTAAGGAGATTTCCCTGTTCCAGATTGGGGAGAGTCCGGCATTGAAGAAACTGACCGTTCGGAGCAATCGCGAATTGGGAACGCTAAGCTTAAGTAGCGCCCCTAACTTGGAGGAGGCTTATTGCAGCAATAACAATCTTTGGGTGCTAAGCATCAATAGCGCTACCCGGTTGCGGATATTGGAATGTGATAATAACCAACTGGGCAATATCCATTTAACGTATTTCGGAAAGCTCGAAAGACTTTCGTGCAGCAAGAATCTTTTACCGTCCCTCGATTTAAGGCGGAACCCCGAAATAGCAACTGTTGCCGCCGATGGCAATCAACTGACGGATATTTCGCTTGAGAATAACGGAAAGCTCACATCGTTGTCTGCCAAAAGCAATATGATACCGGCTTCGGCCTTGAACGCGATATTCAGTAAATTGCCCGCAACAGGGGGGTACATTTATGTAAATGGAAATCCCGAAGCAACAGAATGCGACAAAACCATTGCTACGGAAAAAGGCTGGAAAGTAGATTAATTTTTCTCAAAATCAATAGCTAGCATAGTATGAAATTATTTAAAATATGTGTTGTTTTTTCTGTTTGTGTTGTGGCTTTGCTCTCGTGCAGCAAGCAACCGGCATTTACTGTTACAGGAAAAATAAGCGATATACAAAGCGATACGCTTTACCTTTATTTGGAAAAACGAGACTTTAACGCTTCGGTTATCTTAGACTCGGTGAAACTGGACAGGGACGGGGCTTTTGTTTTTAACGCTCCCAGTCCCGAATACCCCGATTTGTATATTTTGAGGTTGGGTAATCAGGCCATCAATTTGTCGGTTGACTCCATCGAGACTATTACGGTGAATGCCTCTCAAAACGGATTCGCGCTAGACTATAACATCGAAGGCTCGGACAATTCTTCGAGTATGAAAGATGTGGCGCTGAGCCGGAACAAACTGCAACAAACAATTGTGGAACTGAGGGAAAAGTACCTGAACAAGTCTATTTCGGCCAGCGAGTACCAGGCCGGATTGGAGGAAGCGGTGGAAAACTATAAATCAGTAGTAAAGAAACTGATACTGACCAATTTGAAAAGCCCGGCAGCCTATTTTGCCTTGTTCCAGAAAGTTGATGATATTCTGATATTTAATCCGTATGAAAAAGACGATTCGCGAATTTATTCGGCAGTAGCAACGGCTTGGGATACCTACTACAAGGAAACGCCCCGCGCAAAATACCTCCGCGATTTCACAATCAATGCCATAAGGGAACGGAAGAGCCTCGAAAAGAAATCGGGACTGATAGAGAATATGCAAGTAGCGGAAAGTTCGGCGTACTTTAAGATTGTATTACCCGACATAAACGATAAGATGGTTTCATTGGAATCGTTGAAAGGAAAGGTCGTTTTACTCGATTTCACGGTTTATCAGGCCGAATATTCGCCCATCCACAGTATAAATATCAACGAAACCTATCAACGGAACAAAGATAATATGGCCGTATATCAGGTATCCTTCGATGCGGATTTGCATTTTTGGAAGAATGCGGCATCGAATCTTCCCTGGATATGCGTGCACGAAGATAAGTCCACCGAATCGGAATTGATAAAACGCTTTAATATTCAGGAGCTACCAACGATGTATTTGTTAAACAAAGAGGGAGAACTGGTTAAAAAGCTGAAAGTGAGCGACAATATAGAAGCCGAAGTAAAGAAGTTGCTCTAAAAATTTGCGAAGTATAAAAAAAAGACTTATATTTGTGCAAGGTATAAATTATGAAGAAGAAAAGGAGTTCAGGCCTTAGTCGGCAAGAATTCTTTTTCTTTTTGTATCTTAAATAAAAATAGAATTGTTAAGTTAAAAAAATGTTGTCATGGCTATTTCTTATATGACTGAAGATGGGTATAAAAAACTGAAAGAAGAAATTAATACCCTTGAAACGATTGACCGTCCGGCAATTTCGAGGCAAATTGCAGAGGCTAGAGATAAAGGCGACCTTTCGGAAAATGCCGAATACGATGCGGCAAAGGAAGCCCAGGGAATGCTCGAAGCAAAGATCGCCAATCTGAAAAACCTGCTGGCGAGCGCCCGGTTAATTGATGAAAAATCAATCGGCACCGAATTTGTTCAGATAATGAATAAAGTTACGATCCGCAATACAAAAAACAATCAGAAAATGACTTACACGCTTGTTGCCGAGAGTGAAGCCAATCTGAAAGAAAACAAAATAGCGGTAAACACTCCTATTGCTCAAGGATTATTGGGCAAAAAGGCCGGAGAGATTGTGGATATAAAAGTTCCATCGGGAGTGCTGTCTTTCGAAATAGTGGAAATAAGCATTTAGTCGTACAAGTTACTCACCTGTTAATTAGGAAGCTATGGCAAGTATTTTCACCAGGATAATCAAAGGCGAGATACCGTCTTACAAGATACACGAAGACGACAGGTTTTATTCTTTTCTGGACATAAATCCAATGGCAAAGGGGCATGTACTGGTCGTACCCAAGCAAGAAATTGATTATATTTTCGACTTGAACGACGCAAGGCTTGCCGAAATGATCCTGTTCTCGAAACGGATTGCCGAAGCCATTCAAAAAGCAATACCCTGCCAGCGAGTAGGGCTAATGGTGTTGGGTATGGAGGTGCCTCACGCCCATATCCACCTGATACCCATCAACAAAGAATCGGATATGAACCTGTCGAATCCGAAATTGAAACTTTCACCAAGCGAATTTGAGGAGGTGGCGGAAGCTATTCGGGAAAACTTATGAGACACCTCTTTTTACTTATGAAGACGGTAAACAAGTGTGGTGGTAACAAGAGAAAGAGTTAAAATAACTATTTCCTAAAAAATATCACATGAAATTATTGCAAATCCAAACTATTTTATGTTATTTTTGGGAAATATAATACTTGGCTAATAACAACCCTGAAAAATAAGCCCCATGAAAATTGGATATCTGCTTCTATTACTGGCATGTACGCTAATTGTATCATGCAAAACCGATCCGAAGAAAACAGAGGCGGGACAGTTATTGAGCGAGTGGGTTGGTAAAACAATCCTGTTTCCCGAAAATACCACGTGTTTTTCAGTCGGTCGGGATAGTATTTGTCCCGGGTTAAATTCAAGACCTTTTAAAGTATCGCTGTATGTGGATTCTACCGAAAGTTCGGGATTTGTATAAGAAAAAGATAACAGGCGAAAAGATTAATAGAGTAATCACATAAGGAAAGAAAGGGCGGAATATTGTCCAACTCCACAAAAGATAAGACAATGCACCCCGCCCCAATTTCCACCCTAACAAAGAAAGGAGGTTATCAGCAGCAAAGGTATAAATAAAAAATGAAGTCTATGTGATTTCGAGACTGTTGAAATGATAAAAAAAGTTAGATATAATGTATTTTAAAAATTAAAATTTAAAGAAAATGAAATTTAATAAGAAGATAATAAGTGCTATTGTAGCTATTGCTTGTATAGTATCTACTGGATTTTTTACACAAGGTTGTGATAATGAGGAAGTATCTACAGCTTCGCAGGTTGACAATCTTGTTGCTTCCGAGGAGTTTCAAGCAGTATTGGCTAATATTGAAACTTTTGGACACAAGATGAAAGTTAGTTATTCAAATTTATCTGTTTCGGATAAAGAAAAATATGACAATTTGAAAGATGAAGCAGATCCAGTTAAAAGACTTGAGAGGATGAGTGAAATCCTTAATATTGATTTTAATGCCGAGTTCTCAAATATTCAGAGTTCATTAACTCCTATACGAAATGACATTAAAAATATTTCTAAAAAAGATTTATTGGCGTCAATAAAAAAAACATCAATCTCAAGAAATCAGGGCTTAGTACCTCGACTTAGAAGCAGTGGCGAATATGATGGATGGTGTGTCGCCGGATGTGCACTCTCGATGACACTTGCGATGATTGTATGTGACGCACTCGGATCTCCGGCTGCTTGGATTGCATGCGCAGCATTGGCTACTGATCTTTATTTATCATGTTGCGAGAATTGTCAAGAATAATTAATAAATAGGCTGTAATTGAAAGATGGTAAAGAACCTCTTTTGATTACAGCCTTAAAACACAAATAATCATGACTGAAAAAGGAAGGGATATTATTATAATACTTTTGGTTGTTGCTTTTTTTACCGCTATGCAAATACAATTATTCTACAATGATAGTTTTACAATTGGGAATATTACTCGGTTAGTTGCGTTGGCAATTGTTTTCACTGCCCAATACCTGAGATATGGAAAACTATCGATTTCAATAATATTGGTTACATCAATATTGTTTATATATATGACGATTTACCAATATATGACGATTTACTCCTAGCGTGATGAAAGCATTTTTATCACGCTGCGGCGTGGCTAAGATAAATCGTTATTCCCCTTTCTGCCTGTGTGTTAATTTATTAATATACAGGCAGTTGGTAAGTAGCGGAAAAATGATAAAAAAATAAAATACATTTCCTTTCTTTTGTGTTTCTTTCTTTTTTCTTGTAATAATCTTCCGCAACTTAAGTTGCTTCCGGAAGTTTATAACTATGGAGAAATAAAGAAAGATAGTTTATACAAAGGCTTTGTAATCATAAAGAATATCGGGAGGTCTGTGTTAATAATAAAAGATGTTTCTCCTGATTGTGGGTGCACAAAAATATTATTGAGTAAAAATGAAATTGAACCTAAGGACACTTGTATGCTAAGTTTTTCATATAATACGTTCTATAAACATGGAAATCAGGAAAATTACATTCTTATAACAGCCAATACCGACTCTATAGTGCATGTGCTACAAATTAGCGCTTTTAATCAAATCAAAGATACATAATTTTCAAGTATATCTAAAATGATATTCTAACTATCTAATATAAAACAAGTTAATTTAATTTCACTGGGGCTGAAAAATAACTTCTTTGTATATTTTCCCCATTTTTCACCCGAATAATAGCCATTTCCCCTAATCTTATGTAGGCAACCATGTAGGCGAAATAAGCCTAATCAGGAGCTATTAAAACAAATTAATTAACATGTTTACCATTAATTTTAAGAGCAAGGCAAGCAAACGCGAGGCAAATCACATTTCTGTCGAAATGATTATCTATTGTCCCGGTTACGCTCGCGTGCCAAAGGTAACAACTATTACCGGATTAGCCAAAGACTGGGACGAGAAAGGCCAGTTATTCCAC